>CAVKUD010000049.1:0-15677 GCA_963659315.1 Senegalimassilia sp.
CGCGGTCTCGACCTTGGCAAGGTCGCGCGTTACCAACTACGCCACTATCGCATTTAGTTTTCTGTGCTTTGTTGTTTCCCTCAAGCACATGACTTATAATACCGAAAACCTTTCAATATGTCAACACTTTTTTTGATTTTTTTTAAAATATTTTTCATATTCTTGATTTTTCCCCATAGAATATACCAATTAGCGGATTAAAAAGCTATATCTGAGGAGGTAAACATGAGTGCAAAAACAAAAATTGTTGTAGTAAGAATGAAAAATTTAATTTTCACAGGAGTATTAATCGGCATTGCAATATTAATGCTCTTTATGATTATAAATGTATTAGTATCTGGCAAGAAGTCTGTGGTGCAAACAATGGCTCCATCCTTATACGTCCCTGGTGTATATTCTTCATCAGTGCTCCTAAACGGAAGCTCGCTGGATGTGCAGGTTACAGTTGACGACAATTACATAACATCCGTAGACCTTGTCAATCTGGACGAGACCATACAGACTATGTACCCTCTCATCCCATCCGCAATGAACGAGCTGTCAGACCAGATTCTTGCGAATCAGTCCATAGACAATATTACATATTCACAGGGAAACCAGTACACCTCCATTGTGCTCATGACCGCAATCGAAGATGCACTGAAAAAAGCATATGTCCAGATTGACTAGCATCAGAAAGCTGTAGAAACAGCTGCTTTATAATCATTTAGATTTTGAGCTTTTTTAATCTTTTTCCAGAGCTTATCTGAGTTGTCAAAATCCAGTCTGAGATATGACCAGATTTCCTTCATTCTAAAGATTGCATCCTTCTCACCCGAAAAGATTTCCAGATAGCCATTTAGTATCTCGTCATGCCAGTCCTTAAGCCTCTGTCTGTATTCTGCCTCCTCCATGGTTACCCCCTTTATCTGGGCAGCCAGTGAGGGATGCATGAACATGCCACGGCCTATCATAAAGCTATTTACATCAGGGTATCGCTCACTTATCTCCATAAATCGGTCAGGGCTGTCTATGTCTCCATTGTAGACAAGCCTGGTCTTTGTCTGGTCTATCATCTGATATGCCTTATCAAAGTCTGTAAGCCTTATATCACCCTTATAAAAATCCTTCTGCACTCTTGGATGGATGGTAAGCTCAGAAATAGGATACTTGCAGTAAATCTGAAGCAGCTCATCCCATAGCTCATCATTGTCAAAGCCTACTCTGGTTTTTATGGTCACATTCATGTCGCTTATGGAATACAGCTCATACAGAAAATTATCAAGCTTCTCTGGGAAAGCCAGTATTCCAGAGCCTCTCCCCTTTGACACAACCGTGCCTGACGGGCAGCCAAGGTTTATATTTATTTCCTCATAGCCATAATCCCTGAGCTTATGCGCCATCTCCATGGCTTCCTCACCTATAATTGTCATAAGCTGCGGGACGACAAATATCCCAGCATTATTGTCAGGAGAAATGTCATTTTTTATCTTAAAATTCATTTTCTTGGCTGCTGGGATAAATGGTGTGTAATATTTGTCAATGTAATCAAAATGGTGGTGAAACGCATTCCTGATTATATATCCTGTAAGCCCCTCCATGGGAGCTAAATATATCTCTTTTGTCAAAGCTTATTCCTACTCTTGTGAAAGTCCTGAAATATAGTCATCAATAGCTGTTGTATCACAGTAGTATGTCTCTGCTGGCTTTTGATCCTCATAATAATTGTATCCTGAGTAGCCTGCCCAGCCTACTACTAATGCGAGCACTGCCCACCCACAGCATATTCCGATGGTACGCTTTACTTTATTTCTTGCAAGAGTTTTCTTACGATTTGCTTTCTCTTTCTTATACTTGTCAACTTTTTCCTGACTCATAGAAAAATCTCCTTTACACTCAATGCCTTAATTCTATTACATATTTCTCGAAATATCAAGGCATTTCATCATGGCTTCTATGACTGCGCTTCTCATTCCCTTTTCTTCAAGCACACGCACTGCCTGAATTGTAGTGCCTGCTGGCGAGCATACCATATCCTTAAGCTCTCCCGGGTGCATCCCTGTCTCAAGTACCATCTTGGCACTTCCCAGCACTGCCTGGGCTGCAAACTTATATGCCTGCTGTCTTGGCATGCCTCCTGCAACTGCTGCATCTGCCATGGCTTCGATAAACATAAAAACATAGGCTGGTGAGCTGCCACTAACCGCAGTCACTACATCCATGAGGTTCTCTGTGATTATCTCTGTCTCTGAAAAACCATCGCATATGTCCTTTACCAGAGCAATCTCCTCATCTGTCACAAGGGCATTAGGGCACATTCCCATCATGCCCTCCTTGACCATGGCTGGTGTGTTTGGCATGGTTCTTATGACCTTAAGCTGCTTCCCAAATGCTTGGTCAAACCACTCAAGGCTTTTTCCCGGAGCGATGGATATAACTATTTCATCCGCTCTGACTGAGTCCTTTATCTGGTCTATAACCTCAGCATAATACTGTGGCTTGACTGCCAGAAACAAGACATCTGCAAACTCTGCCACCTCTTTGTTATCAGCAGTCACCCTTATTTCAAATTCATTTTTTATCTTTTCTCTTGTAGCCTCGGTCTTAGCAGAGGCAAGCACATCTGCCTTCCCGCATTTTCCTGACTCAAGCACTCCCGAAAGCATTGCCTTTCCCATATTTCCACAACCGATAAATCCAAGCTTAAGGCTCATTTCATTTCCTCCTCACTAACAAGTGTTTTCACTGTGACCAGTAACAGTTTAACACATTAAAGTGCTGTTGAACAGCCACTAATTGGCGCACCTCTGTGTGAAACTGCTGTGGAGAAAACAATCTGTGTCCTGGTCTTACCGAACTGCTGCAATTTATTTATAAAATCATCCAGCTCTCCCGTGTTTGCAAACTGCACCTCAAGGAGCATGGCATAGTCTCCTGTCACACAGTTACACTCTATGACATTTGGCATATTCTCCACAAATGGATAAAAGTCCCTCTTCTGCACTGGCTCCAGGTCAAGATTGATAAATGCCTTTACATTGTAGCCTATCGCCTCAGAATTGACCTCCGCATGATAGCCATTTATGATACCATTTTTCTCAAGCCTCTCTATACGTGATGTCACAGCAGGGGAAGATAAAAAAACCTGTGCCGCTATATCCTTTATGGATATTCTGGCATTCTCCTGCAATAGCTCAACAATCTTCTGATCAACCACATCTAAACCATTTTTCATACTGTTACCTCTCATTTCCTAAAGTAAAACATAAATACAGAAAACCTGCCACCGGCAGCTTTTCTTGCATACTTTGGCATGCAAAAAGGCATTCAAACGTAGCATAAATCTACGTCTGAACGCCTTCGTTCATATCAAATATACAATTAATAAAAATATATAGCTCTTTTCTTCATAAATTAAAGTATCATCTTAATTTTCTTTTGTCAAGAAATATCTCTCACTTTATTTAATTTATGAGCGGTAATCAGCATTGATTTTTACATAGTCGTATGTCAAATCACAGCCCCAGGCTGTAGCCTCTGCCTCACCCTCATGCATGTCTACAAATACTGTGACTTCATCCTCTTTCATAATTTTTACAGCAAAATCCTCATCAAAATCAATCGGTGTGCCCTTGTCAAATACCTGCATCCTGCCAGCCTTGCTCTCAAAGAAAAGCTCTACATCATTCTGGTCAAACTGCGCTCCTGAATATCCCATAGCACAGAGGAAACGTCCAAAGTTTGCGTCACAGCCATATATAGCCGCCTTTGACAGGTTTGAACCAACGATTGCCCTTGAGAGAGTCCTTGCGTCCTCCTTGGATTTGGCATTTACAACTCTTGCCTCAAAAAGCTTTGTGGCACCCTCTCCGTCAGAAGCCATTTTGCGGGCTAAAAATCTGCACACATAGAACAAGGCCTCCTTAAAGCTCTCATAGTCCTCATCCTTTGCAGTGATTTTGTCATTTCCAGCCAGTCCGTTAGCCATCAGGATAAGCGAATCGTTTGTGGATGTATCTCCGTCCACAGTAATCATATTGAAGGTATCTGCCACAACCTCACGCAGAGCCTCCTGCATAAGGGTCTTGTCGATGCTTAAATCTGTTGTGATAAAGGCAAGCATGGTACACATATTAGGGTGAATCATTCCAGAGCCTTTTGACATACCGCCAAGAGTCACCTTTTTGCCTCCTGCCATAAAGCTAACAGCCACCTCTTTATTTACAGTATCTGTAGTCATTATAGCCTTTGACGCTGCTGTTCCTGCCTCTAAGCTCTCATCAAGAGTCCCGCTCATGGCATTTACACCCTTTACCAGCTTATCAACTGGGAGCTGCATGCCGATTACTCCTGTAGATGCAACAGCCACAGAATCATATGGCACCTTAAGGCTGTCCTCTACAGCCCTTGCAGTAGCCTCACAGGCATCAAAGCCCTCCTTACCTGTACAGGCGTTGGCAATACCTGAGTTTACCACAACTGCATGCATAGGCTTTCCAGACTCTACAAGCTGCATATCCCACTGCACACAGGCAGCCTTTACTACATTTGATGTAAATGTACCTGCACACTCACATGGCTCCTCCGAGAAAACCATTGCCATATCTGTTCTGCCAGAATATTTGATATTTGCCTCACAGCTTGCTGCCTTAAAACCCTGTGCTGCTGTAACTCCACCCTTTATCTGTTCCACTTTTATCACTCCTTATTTTATCTCTTCCATAACACTCATATATGCTGGACGAATAATCTTGTTCATGCCGATTAACTCCTCAATTCTGTGAGCACTCCATCCGACGATTCTTGCGATTGCAAAAAGCGGTGTGTAAAGTTCCATAGGAATACCCAGCATCTCATATACAAATCCGCTGTAAAAATCCACATTTGGGCTGACACCCTTAAAGATATGTCTCTTCTCAGCAATAAGCTCTGGTGCAAGCTCCTCTATGAGATTGTAGAGGTTCATCTCCTTGTCACGTTCCTTAACCACTGCAAGCTTTTCTACATAGCCCTTAAAGACTCTCTCTCTTGGGTCTGAAATAGAATAAACCGCATGTCCCATTCCATATATAAGTCCCTTCTTGTCGAAGACTTCTCCATCAAGCATCCTGGCAAGATAAGCCTTTACCTCATCCCTGTCGCTCCAGTCCTTTACATTTGCCCTGATGTCCTGCATCATTTCCATAACCTTGATGTTGGCACCACCATGCTTAGGTCCCTTGAGGGATGACATGGCAGCCGCTATAGCTGAGTATGTATCTGTACCTGCGGAGGTTACAACTCTTGTAGTAAATGTAGAGTTATTTCCACCACCATGCTCCATATGAAGCATAAGGGCAATATCCAGTACCCTAGCCTCCAGCTGGGTGTATTTGTTGTCAGGTCTTAACATTCTAAGGAAGTTTTCCGCTGTAGAAAGCTTTGGATCAGGTCTGTGAATATACATACTCTGGTCATTCTCATAATGGTTGTAGGCATGGTATCCATACACTGCAAGCATAGGGAATGTAGCAATGAGATTTATACACTGTCTGATATTATTTGCAACCGATGAATCAGATGTCAAATCATCATATGAAGCAAGTGTCAAAATACTCCTTGTCATGGAATTCATAATATCCTTTGATGGAGCCTTCATTATTACGTCTCTGGTAAAGTTTGATGGGAGAGTCCTGCTCTTTCCAAGTACACTTGCAAATTCCTTCTCCTCCTCTGGAGTAGGCATCTGTCCAAATAAAAGCAGATATGCTGTCTTTTCAAAGCCAAATTCATCCGGGCTTAAACTCTTTATAAGATTCTGTACATTATATCCTCTGTACCATAATTCACCGTCACATGGCACTCTCTTTCCATTTTCATCATCCTTAAAGGATGTAATCTTTGAAATATTGGTAAGTCCTGTGAGTACACCTTTTCCGTTTAAATCACGAAGTCCTCTGTTAACCCCATATTCAACAAAGAGATTATCCGATATAGTGTCGTTTGCAATACATAGTTCCTGTTTGCTTGCGGCATATGCTGCCAGTTCTTTCTTGGTCATTCGTCTCTCCTTTTCTGCTATTTTAGGATTAATCTTATCCTATTTGGCGATTAATTGCAATCAGCCTGCTGAAATTTATTATACCACTGTAATATGCTAAATCAAAAAAGATTTTGAAAAGAATTATAAATATTTAATAAACCGTAGCCTTCCGTTCTGGATGGATAGGTCTGTCCCTCCCTCCTCACACAGCCTCTGGTGATAAAATACTTCACATCCACAGAATTTGCCCCCTGGGCTTCTCTCCTGTATGCAAGCCATTCCAGTATCTGGGCAGATGCCCCTGCTGTTATTGCAGCTGCAAGAGATGTACCGGTACGGCTGCCATAGCTTCCATTTAATTCCTTTCCCCTGATTTCCACTGCTGGTGCCACAAAGTCTGGCTTATATCCACCTCCTGCCTTAAAGCCCCTGCCAGAATCAAGATAGACTGAATTATTTCCGTTATTATAGCCGCCAACAGTCATCGGGACAGCAGAATCTGACGGACTCATAAGCGTAATATCAGGGTCTGACCTGATAAAGACTGCATTTTCCCTCAGCATACCATTAGCAGGCAGCCATATATCATATATGCCTGTTATGCTGTATTCTGGCAGAATCCTTAATGTCCATATGCCCTTTGTGGGCTTTGTAAATCTCACAAATATAATCATGTCCCTGGTCTGCCTGCCTGTATAATTGTAGTCAATGGTGACAGTTGTATTTTCAAATATAAATACATGCTCCATACTGTCAGAGCCTGAATCCGTGCTCCTCGGCCATATCTCGCCTGTAGGGGACTGGATTGAAAGCCTCACAAGCTCTGGTGCCTGACACCAGCACTCCAGATAAAAGCCCTCGCTGTCATTGTCAAGATTAATCTCCACCCTCTCAGGCTCAAGCACAGACTGCGCTCTGCCCCTGAAATGATGCTTTGCCAGAGCTTCATTGCCTGCCGCCAGCACCACTGCATGCATAAGGTCTGCTGCCACGCTGTTTAAATAATCACACAAGAAACCATCCCCATTGTGATTGCCATTATTTGTCCCCATGCCAAGGCATATGGCAAGGGGCAGCTTAAGCTCTGACGCTTTTCTCACGCAGTAGGCCACTGCAAGCATTATGTCACTCTCCGCATAGATCCCCTCCGCCTCCTCCGGTATGTAAAAAAACTGCCTGAGTTCATCATCCGCAGGCTTAAGCCTTACCACGATAAGGCTGGCTTCAGGTGCCGCTCCCACAAATCCGTTTACAGCATCCTCCCTGCCACATGCCACGCTGGCAAGAAAGGTTCCATGACCATTTGTATCGTCTGGTATTGTCATAGGATTCTGCCCACTCTCAGCCTCACCGATTGCATTGTCAATATCTGCATTTGTGTACTCGGTCTCTGTCTCCTGGTCATAATAAAAAAGGATTCTGCTCTTACCGTATTCATCAGTAAAAGCAGAATCCCTGTAGTTTATTCCTGTATCAATTATTGCCACTGCAACGCCCCGTCCCTTAAGCTGCAGATTGGGCTGGTTTTGCAGATTTATTATTCCTGTCCCTGCCAGATTGTCACATAATCTAAGGCATTTGGGGATATTAGTATAGGGATAATCCCTTAATGACAAGGTCGGAAGTATATCATTATTGTAATACCATATCTGATACCTCTCGTTTACGATTTTAACCTCATCTGGCGGTATCAGGGGATTATTTATATCACTGACTGGTACAATAAACTGCATATGCTTTTTCCTGCCTCATGCTCTTACTCAAAGCTATGATATGCAGCCCACAGACTTTTGTGATAAGTAAAGCGATACTCTCCTATTCCTTGTACTCCCTGCTCTCGTGGCATGTGAAATAGATTGCCTGATACTCCTGTTCAAGTGCAATCAAAAGCTCCTTGCCCCTTGCCAGCTTCTCATCATCCAGATTTACAAATGGGTCATCAAGTATGAGAAATGGCTTCTCATCTGGATACATGGCATCAACAAGCGCAAACCTCATGCACACACCTATTAAGTCCTGGCAGCCTCTTGACAGCCACTGGGTATCTCTAAGCTCGCCCTGCTCTCTCACTCTGAGCTTCATATTGGCATCCACTGACCAGTTTTCCTCCTCGTCATTGGCCAAAATGTCATAATACTTTTTAAAACCATTTGAGATAGGTGCCATATATCTGGCTGTAAACTGTTCCTTTGCCATCTGTAAATAGTCAGCAGTGGTCTCATATATCTCATATCTGTGGATTTCCTCATTCTGCTGCTCAATCGCATGTGTAAGCTCAAGCTCCTTCTCATCCCTCATATCAAGCTGCTCCTGCATATCCTCAAGCTGCCTGTTGTACTGCTGGATGGCATCCCTCACTTCATCCATACGGGCATCCACATCTGCTATCAGACCATTTAATTCATCTAATGTGTATGGGCACTCTGCTGGCACAGTGATTTTTGACATATCATGGGCTTCCTCAAAATTGAGCTTCTTTTGTCTGGCTCCCTCAAGGGTTGATTCTGCCAGCCTGCACTCTGAGGCACTTGCCTGCATCCTGTTAATATCTGCAATGAGATTATCTCCAAAATCATAGCCTACTATCCTGCCATAATTTTCGATTGCCTCCTTAAGCTCATCGCATCTCTTCTGTGCCTCATCAGCCTTTTCCTTAGATGCCATAAGTCTGGTGTAATCAGACACCTCTGTCTTTATCTCATATATGGCAGTCTGGTATGCAGTAGGGTCTGTATCCTTGCCGTACAAGTCCAGAAATTCCTTTATTTCCTTTTCTATAATAGATATGCCTGACTCAATCTGGGACAGCTCTGCCTTCAGCTCCTCGATAGGTGCTTCCTTTGCTTTCTTAAGCTCTTCATTCTCAGCGATTTTGTGCAGTCTTAATATCTCATTTTTCTTGTTTGTCCTGTTTCCAGATACTATGAGGATAATTCCAGCCACACAGAGTACAACTCCTGCTATGCAGATGGCTTTAATAGCAATCAGCGGCAAAAATGTTGGGGCTGCCAGATAGAGGGCAACTGCTCCGCCTGCTGTAACTATGCTTAAAATTATAAGAAAAACTCCAACCGGAAGCAATCTGCTCTTTTTAGGCTCTGGCACATCGCTGTTCTGCTGGTTGGTAAGCATTGCCATTGATGTCATCTGCGACAGCTTAAGCTCCATCCTGCTGTGCTCATCCTTGACCTTGGCAACATTTGCCACCTTGTCCTTCATATTGGCAATAGTCTCCTCGTCTGGAAGCCTGTCGCCATAAATCTCTCCAAGTCTGTCAAATTCACTCTCCTGCTCCTCAGACAGTCTGCGGTTTTTAAGCAGGACAAGCTGTTCCTCATATGCCTTGGCAAGCTGTAACTGTTCTGAAATCTCAGTATCACTTGGCACATGGTCCTTAAATCTTGAGACAAACTCATTGTATGAGTGCTCTTTCTCCTCAACCTCTGCGCAGAGTGCATCATAGTTTTTCTTTAACTCAATGCGCCTGCTGTCCTCTGATGCTACCTGCAGAGCCTTGGCATACTCCTGTCTGATTTCAGACAGCTCCTTCATCTGCTTCTGCTTTTCCTCAAGCTTTGCATTTATAGCCCCCACTGCTTCATCAGCAGCTTCAAAGCTGGTAAGCTCCTGCTTTAACTGGGTGATTGTGTTCTTTCTCTTTTTGATAGAGCCTGTAATCCTGCTTGGCGACAGCTTATTCATCAAATCCTTTATCTGGGCAATGGCTGTCTCGAAATTATTGATGTCATTTGTATTTTCTGCAAGATTTCCAAGCTTTGCATTTATGGAATCTGTGGTGTCTGTGATACAGTCGTTCTGAGCCACAAAAATAGTCCGCTTAAATGAAGCCCTGTCAAGGTCAAAAAGTTCCTCACCGATTGCAGAGGAATAATCGTTAGTTTCAAGCATCGTACTCAGGTCATACAGGTGAAACTCATCACTTTTCTCTGTAGCACCAAAACTTCTGCTGATTCTATACTTTTTACCCCCTACCTGTATGTCAAGCTCACCGCCGTAGGTACCGCCCTGCCATGGCTTGTAGAGCTTTCGTTCCTTATCTAAGGCTCCAGCCTCCTTTTTTGTGTCAAAGCCATAGAGCATGACCTTTAAGAAGGCTGCCAGTGTGCTTTTGCCCCAGCCGTTTGCCTCGTTTATTATGTTTATTCCTTCGTTAAAGTTAATATTTAAGTTTGATAATTTTCCAAAATTGTCTATATGACAAGCTATTAATTTCAACTATATCTCCTCCCCACTGAGAGCCATGATTCCAGCCTTGATAACCTCTGACTTCTTCTCATCATCCATGTCCGAGCCAAGCACCATCCTGATAAACTCGCCCTTTAAGGATGCATCCTTTTCATAATCGCTGTAATTGATGAGAAGTCTGGTCTCATCATACACCTTTTCAAAATAGAAGTAATCCTCAAACATATCCTTTAAGAAATCACAGTTTATCTCGCTCTCCACGTCAATCTGTCCCACAAGGACAAATTTCACCAGACTGCTGGACGAAAACTTCTGCCTGCCAATCTCCTGCTCCATCCTGGCAGCTACCTCCTGGGTAGTCCTCGCACCAGTCACGTCAACAGGCATGGTATAGAGAGTCCTGTAGGCAATAGGTACAAATGTGACCTCAGCCTCATGGCTCTTATCATCTATATCCAGAAGCATAAAGCCCTTCTCACCGCACTCATCAAAGCCTCTTCCCTCAAGGCAGCCACTGTAGCAATAGATACCTCTGCTGTCAAGAGTATCAAGTCTTCTCTCATGCACATGCCCCAGAGCCAGATAGTCGATATTTTTATTCTTGAGTCCATCTAAATTGATAATCTCTGCATCATCCTTTGCGCCATAGTCTGCTATCTGCCCATGAAGGGTCACTATATTGTAATCATCATGGGAAAGCACCAGGGAATTGTAGGCTGTCGCCTGATTATCTGGTGACAGCTCCATACCTGTTATAACAATCGAGCCATACTGATAGCTTGTCCATTCCTCATTAAAGAGCTTAAGGTTTTCTGGAATCTCCTCAAGCTTTGACAGGAAGCTGTCATAATCATGGTTTCCCTTAAGGTATATAAAATCTATGTCACTGTTCTGGATAATCACATCCCTCACCAGATTTCTGGCAGTGGCAGACACAGTCCTTGTGTCAAACAAGTCTCCTGCGATAATAATCGCCCTTACCTGATTGTTTTTTGCATACTCAACCATCCTTGAAAAGGTTCTGAGTATTTCCATCTTTCGTTCCTTTGCCTGCTCCTTGGATAAGTTTGCAGTCATTTTTGAATCTAAATGCAGATCCGCACAGTGAATAATTTTCATGCTAATTCTTCCCTTTATAATCTAATAAAAATCTTTTTCATTAAATTGTCTTTTTCATTATACAAAAAAATGTTATAACTATCATACCAATTTTTTAACGGAGAATCTACTATCATGAAAAAATTTTTAAAAGGAATGGACATTTCTTCACTTCCAGAGCACATGGATGCGAAAGAAATATTTTATGACCAGAACGGAGAGGCAAAGGAGCCTTTCATACTATTAAAGGACAATGGGGTTAATTCCATCAGACTTCGTATATGGAATGAGCCTGGGCTGGTGCCTGAATCCAAGGGCTATTGCGACCTCCCACATACTATTGAGATGGCAAAGCAGATAAAGGCAAATGACATGCACTTTGTCCTGGATTTCCACTATTCTGACTTCTGGGCAGACCCAGGTCAGCAGAAAAAGCCTCATGCCTGGGCAGACCTTGGCTTTGAGGATTTGGTAAAGGCTGTATATGATTACACCTACCATGTGCTTAATGAGCTGGGTTCACAGGGGCTTCTGCCTGACATGGTACAGGTGGGCAATGAAATCCGAAGCGGTATGCTTTTTCCAGATGGGGCTGTACCTGCCTATGATAATCTGGCAAAGCTTATAAATGCAGGAATTCGTGCGGTACGTCAGATTTCTAAAGACTACAATTATCCGATTGAGGTAATGATACACCTCGATCAGGGTGGACGCTTCTATTATTTAAAGGAATGGTTCGACGCAGTATTTGCAGCTGGAATGGAGCCTATTGATGCAATCGGTATCTCCTTCTATTCATTCTGGCATGGCACCTTCATGGATTTACGTGACTCCATGAAGCAGCTTATTGACCGCTACAAGCTGCCTGTATATGTAGTTGAGACAGCCCATCCATGGCGGCTCTGCGAGACAGGTCATGTATCAAAGGAGCTTATGGATACTGCTGGTCTCCCTGCTGGAATTGAGGAGCAGAAAAAATCCCTTGGACTGGTATTCCAGATTGCTGAGACCGTATCAGGCGACCTGGATACTGGTGTCTACTACTGGGAGCCTCTCTGCTATCCTGCCCACGACCACGGCAGCTGGGATGAAAATATGGGTATGCTGGACGAAAATGGCAAAGCCCTTATGGGATTTGATGTATACAAGGATTTTTCTCCTGAAAATATGCCTTATGACAATATAGACGAATATATGGAAAGCCTCTATGCAGTGGATGAGTCACAGCTTCCTCCTGCTGGCACAAACCTTATTCCAAACGGAGATTTTGCCGATGGCACTAATGGTTTCTGGCTTGAGAAGGACAGGGATGATATTGAAATTGACTGCCGCCCATGCGAGGACAATGCAGATCATGAAATATATGTGTCATGCAAGAGCAATTTTGTCTTTGATTTATTCAGGGATATTAAGATTGACAAGCCTGGAAAATACCAGCTCTCTGTTGATTACCGTGGCACAAATACAACCGGTGTAAAGGTATCGCTTTATATGAAGACTATCTCATGTAATGGTGAGGAGCTTTTCACAAAGGACATATTCCCATCAGATGTGCGCTATGTGACACACAGTCTGGATGCCATGGACTTAGAGCCTGGAACACTTCGTGTGGGAATAAGGCTGGATACACCGCCTGTGTTTGGCAGGATAAGAAATTTGAGACTGGTGGAGGTTGAGGAGTAAACTAAGCCTTTAGACACGAAAAAGGTGTGTTGCATGGAATTTATCTATGCAATACACCTTTTTGTCATTCTTTTTCTGGCTTGTGCCACTCATTCAAAACGGCTTCTACCTGTGCAATTAACTGCTCCTTATTCGGTATATAAGAAACATAGCGAGAAGCAAAAATATTGTTAGATAAACCACCTAGAGCATATTCAGCAGCTATACTGTCTTTGTCTGTGCAAAGTATAATACCGATTGGCGGATTATCATGTTCATCGTTTACTTCAGCCGCATAATAATTCAGATACATATTAAGCTGTCCGGCAGCTTCCGGCGTAAGCTTAGTTGTCTTTAGTTCAATCAGCACATACGCCCTGAGAATTTTATTATAGAAAACCATATCCACATAATAGTGAGTATTATTCAAGGTAATACGCTGTTGAGTTCCAACAAACATAAATCCTCTGCCTAATTCCAACAGGAACTTCTCTATTTGTGCCACCAGTGCTTTTTCAAGGTCACTTTCAAGCATTGGTTTATTTTCCGGAACTCCAAGAAATTCAAATACATATGGGTCTTTGATAATGTCTGATGGGGTAGACATTTCAATTCCTTTTTCTGCAAGGGCAAGCACTCTTTCTTTATTTGTTTTCCCTTCTGACAGTAGTAAGCGTTCATAGAGAGACGTAGAAATCTGTCTCTTTAATTCACGTATCGACCATCCTGAATTAATTGTTTCCTTTTCATAAAAACTGCGTTTATCTGGGTCTGAAATCGACAACAATTCACAATAATGTGACCACGACAATTTTCCAGACACTGTCTGGAATTTTTGATATTGCATATAAAACAAACGCATGTTATAGAGATTTGAAACCGAAAAGCCTTTTCCAAATTCCGCTGTCAAGTCTTTAGAAAGCTGTTTTAAAGTCTGCTTTCCGTAATCTGCCCGTTCTTTATTTTCCTGCTCGTGCTCAACAATAATCTTTCCAATATTCCAGTAGGTAGACAGCAACTCAGTATTTACCTGTACTGTAACACGTTGACGTGCATTTAATAACAATTCTCTGATTTCATTTATCATAGAATTAGTATCTGTCAAATCACTCAATTTAAACTCCCCCGTATTAAAAAGTACAATCAGTGTGCCTCAATCTGCGCCACACCACGCATCTCAATAAGCGGTCCACCCTTCTTCTCCACATAGTCCCTTGTTATAGTGACCTTGCCGATATTGTCATCCTTTGGAATCTCATACATGATATCAAGCATAAATTCCTCAATGATTGCACGGAGTGCTCTGGCTCCGACCTTTTTCTCCTTTGCCTTGGCTGCAATGGCATGAAGGGCATCATCATCAAACTCCAAAAGCACCTCATCCATCTCAAGGAGACGCTTATACTGCTTGATAATGGCGTTCTTTGGCTCAACAAGGATTTTGACAAGCATATCCTCAGTCAGGGCTTCAAGAGAAAACATAATTGGCAGACGTCCTATAAACTCAGGAATCATTCCGAATTTTCTCACATCCTCAACAGTCGCCTCCATAAGAAGGTTCTCATTGTCATCATATTTATCCTTGAGGTCAGCCTTGAAACCGATTGAAGCCTCTTTATTTAATCTCTCCTTGATAATCTCATCAAGTCCTGGGAAAGCTCCACCACAGATAAAGAGGATATTTTTGGTATCAACAGTTGTCATAGGCACCATGGCATTTTTACTGCTGGCACCAACTGGCACCTCAACCTCTGCTCCCTCGAGAAGCTTGAGCATACCCTGCTGCACTGACTCACCGCTTACATCACGCTGGTTAGCATTTCTCTTCTTTGCAATCTTATCAATCTCATCAATGAAAATGATACCATGCTCTGCCTTTTCCACATCATTGTCTGCTGCCGCAAGAAGCTTGCTGACTACACTTTCGATATCATCACCAATATATCCAGCCTCTGTAAGGGATGTGGCATCTGTGATTGCAAGAGGTACATCTAAAAGTCTGGCAAGGGTCTTGACCAGATAGGTCTTACCACAGCCAGTAGGTCCAATCATAAGCATGTTGGATTTTTCTATTTCAATGCCATTTTCTTCCTTTGACATAACACGCTTGTAGTGGTTGTATACAGCGACAGACATAACCTTCTTGGCATGCTCCTGTCCTACCACATACTCATCAAGACTCGCCTTAATCTTATGCGGTGCTGGGATAGAATGGATGTCAAGTACTGGCTCTGCCTTTTTCTCCTTTGGCTTTTTCTTCTTGAGCTTCTGGCTGTTTGGTATGCCACCCTGTAAATCTGCAAGGTTAACCATCTTGATATTTGGCATGTTATTCATGTCTCCACCAAAGAGGTTGCCCATTCCAAAATTTCCACTGTTCATGGAATCAAAGGTCTTCTGCATACAGTCATTACATATGCACAAGCCATCCTGTATCTTAATCATTCTGCCTGCGACACTGCTTGGTCGCCTGCATATGTAGCAGATATCCTCGTACTCGTTATCGTCGGAGGTTGTGGTCTCTGTTGCCTTTGTGGTCTCGTCTGTATTTGAAACTTCTGTTTTGGTGACATCCTCACCATCTATAACTTCTTTAAATTCATCATTCATTAGAGTGATTACCGCCTTTTCATAGTATGACTATGATTATAATGCATGAGGGGGATATTCTCAAGTTTCCTGGGGATTGTTTATTGAAATATAATATTTG
>CAVKUD010000050.1:0-15511 GCA_963659315.1 Senegalimassilia sp.
GTCAATATATGATTTTATGAAAGAAATATGCATAAAAATATTTTTTATTTTATTTTTTTGGGATTCTCCTATGCCACAATATTATTGGAAAAGTAAAAAGAAACAGGATATTGCTTTGCGCCAAGTTGGCGCAAAGTTGGTGGAGGATAAAATTGGAAAATGATTCTCGAATAGATGATTTGAAAAAACAATTATTTGAAATAAATCCAGATTATGTTGTGGTCAAACAGTCTGAATATGAATCGGCTGAGCATCAGACATATAAATCATTATTTGAAAAATGTCATGCCGCTAATACTTCATTAGAGGAAGAAAACTATAACTTACATGATACAAATACGGAACTGGAAAAAACTCTTGCAAATTTAAAAACTAAATTAGAACAGCAGGAAGCGTTGTTTAAATCAATTTCCCCAACAACAGATGCATTAAAGGCTTTCCTTTCAAATTACATTGATGGGGAAATTGTAGTATCGAATGTATCTGCCATTTCATCAGCTGGAGAAGAGATAGTTACATCAAGCGATAAAAGAGTTATTCCGTCTGAAAAAGATATTTTGGCATGCAAACAGCCTGGTGTGTATGGCTTTTATAGACCGAGTTGGTTTACACCACTTAGAACAGAACTTTCTGAAAAAAATGTAAAAGAGAAAAATGCAAGGAGTACTGCTTTGTCATTGTCAGAGTTTGTATCCAGAGTAAAAAAGATTATATCTGTAAAGAAAAATAAATTTGAAAATTCTATACAAACAGCTGCATCAGAATATGACGAAAACCGCAAAAAGAAAATTATTGAACTGCTCCATGATAAATGTAGCAATGAGGAAAAATACCTGAAATATTATTTACTTACACCGGGACTAACCAAGGAATATAGAGCAACCATTCAGGGGGCAGCAAAACTTGGCATAGAGGCAAATGTTGTGATAGAACTTTTGGAACTTCCAAGGGAATCATTTAATTATGAGGTATTTGAATTCTATATTTCAGAGCTGCATAAGGGAAATGAATACAATCTGAAAAAGGAACTTGCAGAAGAACTGGTACGTGGAGATTGGTATATTTCAGCAAATATAAATGGAAAAACTGAAAAATTACAATTGGTACCATATGAACAGATAAGAAAAATGTATGAAGCTTTTTCAAATTTAAGTAATATAACTTTTTCTAGCGACAGCGAACTTCACGCCAACTTGGCGCAAAGTTCGCTGGACACAGACACAAATAAAAACGAAGATTTTTCTCAGATAAAAAATAGTATGGATGGGGTTTCAACAGATTTCGAGGCACCATTAGCAGGCGGAATTGAAATAGAAACCGATTTTGATGATTCAATGATATATGCGCAGGAGGATTTTGGTGAATAATATAAGGCTCTGTATATCCATGTCACAGGATGATATAGATAAATTTGAAAATGGGCGGGAAACTGCAAACATGAATCGTTCAGCATATATAAGACTTTTGATTGCGGAACATGAAAATGTAATACCAGGCTTTTACAAAAATAAGGAACTTATATCAGAACTTGCTAAATTAAATAATGGAATCAATGAATTGCTCCTAAAGGATACATTATCAGATGCTGAGAAGTTGAACTTATATGAAAAAATGACTGATATAACGAAGAAAATTAAAGACGAAAAATTATAACCTTGCGCCAAGTTGGCGCAAAGTCGTAAAGATTAAATTTGAGGAAATGCGATGCCACAGGGAATTACATGCAAGGTGTGGAATATAAAAGGTGCAGAAAAAAGCAAAACGACCTCTTCACAGATAAGTGATAGCATAAATTATATTTTGAATGACGAGAAAACAGATACTATTGTATCTTTTGAAAACAGTATATTGAATGATGTGGCTGGTCAACTATCCCGAGAGTGCCAATATGTGGCAAATGATGTAAAGACACTTAAGAGAACTCTTACGGGTGTCGTGAATTTATCATCTATTGAGACTGCATCGGAGGAAATGATGGAGGTAAAGAGCTTTTTCAGCAAGTTTGATGGGCGTGGTGCTCTGCATGGGGTTATTTCATTAGATGAATTAGAATCAGATATTTCAAAAGCACCAGAACTAATGAAATTGTGTGAAGAACTTCTTACTACCCTGTTTCCAAATAATCAGGCGGTGTTTGCAGTTCATACCAATACGGAAAATATGCATATTCATTTTATTGTCAACTCTGTAGGTATGGATGGCAGAAAGATACATCAACCGGAGAAATTTATAAGCAATACAGTACATCCGGTCCTTAATAGATTGGCGGTAAAATATGGATTTACACCAAATGATAAATGGGATAAAAAATTTGCTGATAGAAATATTACAGAATATGCACGTATTAAAATACAGATGCGAAAGGATATTGACTTAGCAATAGAAAAATCTACTGATTTTGATGAATTTAAGGGATATCTTGAATCAATGGGATTGACAGTCAATGTGGGCAAATACATGAGCCTTAAATATGCGGATATGAAAAAGCCCATACGAAGTTATCAACTGGGTACCAATTATACTATAGAGGCGATAACTGAAAGGCTTAGTTCCAAATATAATCAGCTTGAAAATGGCGATATCACTGAAAATATTGTTATGGATGATAAAAATATTGATGATGTTTTGACTCCAAGAATTTATAAATTAAAAAAATATAGCAGCCTTTCTGAAAAGGAGAAAAAGCAGGTAATTAGTTTGCTGCGTCTGGGACGGAATCCGTGGAGAGAAAACACAAAGGCAAATTGGCAGTTGAATAACATAGCAAATGAGTTAAATCAGGAAAATAGAATCAGAGAGTATATGCATTACTATTCCAATGCAGGCACGGTGCAGGAATGTCTTGATAATATTTTAGAAACCAAGAAATTAATAGCAAAGGAAAAGAAAGAACTCACAAACATTAAAAGAAAGTATAAACCTATATTAGACATATATAAGCAGATGGTAGAAATTGAGAAAAAAGCATATTTATACGAACATGAAAATGTTCCAGAATACAAACTTGATTTTGAAAAATACAGGGAACTGACAAAGAGGCTCAAAGATGGATACCATAAGGATGTATATGAAGTGGCAGATTTCTTGAATGAATATAATGAGCGTACATTATATGCTACAGCAATGCTTAATGAGTTATCCAGCCAATATAGAGAAGTCAGAAAATACGGACTTAAATATGGAATGATAATAAAGGATAATCATTCTCTTACAGACGTTGTGGAATTTTATTCGGACAAGAAGGATGGTTATACAGGTATCTTTGATGCAGAATCTTTCTTTATAGTATCAGATGATTCAGAGCAGATTTTGAGGATAACAAAGACACCGACATATGATGTCAGAGGAAGAATAGTTGAATCGTATGATATAGATGTATTGACTCAGGGTGGAAATATAATTCATTCCTATGAGGGAATTTATGGAAATGAGGCAAAAAAAGTATTATCCCTTCTGGAAGAAAAATGTGATTTTAACAATAATTGCAAGAAAGTGCAGAAATTTTCTATGGCAAAGGAACTTATAAAACAAAATGTAAAAGGAACATCCTCAGAAAAGGAACTTCACGCCAAGTTGGCGCAAAGTGAAAATAGTCTTACATATACAGAAGCAATCAATTTAAAGTCTGCCAAGGAGCAGGAAGGCTATCATGTCATTAGAAACACTGAACCAAACGGATACTTGATGGAAGTCATGACATCAGCAGCTGAGATAAGATTAAATGTTGTAAATGACTCTAATGAAATGTTGGATTCTGTTATTATTCCCGGAGTCAAATCGTCTACATCAGAAGGATTTGATAAGCTAATGAAGTTAAAAGATAAATATAATTTTACAGATGAAATGACAGCATTTGATACGATTGAAAATGCATATCAGAAGGATATGCATGAACAAGGAAAAGAGATGAGACAATGAAGAAAAATAAGTTAACACTGGAAGAGTATCGGCAAAAATATTTGGTTTCCCGTACATATCATAGCACCAGTTTATACAAGCATGAAAATCTGCACGATATTTTTTATGAACTTAAGGCAAATGTAGCAGACTTAAATAAATCCAACCTTGTAAATATAGTACAGGGAACGGAGGAGGATTTTATCCATTTTATGAATCAGGCAAAAAACTTCCTGATAAATCAACAGGGGATAGATGAAACGGATCCACGTCATGAGATACTTTTGAAATTATTTAGTGACTGTATATTTGGATATTATATTCTTACCCCTCTTATTGAGGCAGAGGATGTATCAGATGTAAAGGTTTATGCCTGGGATAGAATAACGTGCAAGGCATACGGAGACCGATACGTTAGCGACTTAAAGTTTGAAAGTAAAACAGATTTTGAAGACTGGATTGAAAGATATATGCGTATACATAATGAGATATATCGGGAGGATAATGCGCTAATTCACTTTTCAGACACTAAGGCATTCAAGGATTACAATCTCCGAGTAGATATTCAATTGCCATATGTGGTAAGCAGTGGTGATTTTAACTGTCATGTTCGTAAGATTCCAAAAGAAAAATATACATGGGAATATCTGCTTCAAAAGATGCTTAACCAGGACATTATGGATTATATAATGCAGCGTATGGTTTCCGGTTATAGTTTTCTGATTTCCGGAGTTGGCGGTTCGGGAAAGACATCGCTGCTTAATAACATGATTGATTTAGTGCCATATAACAAGTCGATACTCATATCGCAGGAGTCAGATGAATTATATTCAACTGTACATCCGCAGTTGCAGACTGAGCACACCTATAATGTTAAAAAGAGAGGTCAGGACATTAATTATTCTCTGGCAGATGAATTACGACTTGGACTGCTTCAGGATATTGATGTCATGGTCGTAGGTGAGACGAAAGGCAAGGAAGCATTAGATATACTGATTACTGCATTAAACACAGGGGCAGTGTTCATGGGAACTGCACATAGCGATTCGGCAAGACTTTCTACCAACAGATTGGTAGACCTTGCGATGACTGCAGAGACAAATTATACAGAACCTCAGCTTACAAAGATGGTGTCAAGAATAAAAATTAGTCTGATTCACCTGAGCCATTTCCATGTGGACGAGATTGAGGAAGTATCAGGATGGGACAATGAAAAAGAGTGTCTGACATATAAAACGATTTATAGACAATAATTAGGGAAGGAAAATGAACTGATGGATAACAAGAAAACAAATCAGGAAATACTAAAAAGTGAAGAAAAAGTACATAGCCATTTGGGGAATACCAGAATGATAGCAGTAAGTAATAAAACAAATATTATATGCTTGAAATCATCTATATATATGAAAGTATATGAGATGAAAATTTTGAATCCGGATAGCGGAATCAAGAAGGAAATCATTGAGTATCTTTGCGCCAACTTGGCGCAAAGTCGTATTTCGCATAACAGCGTACAGGATAGAATGATTCTAAGTGCATTTTTTGATGGGCAGGATATTGAAGCTGCATATTACAAGTTTCAGAAATTTGAAAAGGAAATGGAGACTTTTTCAAATGGTAGATTTGATATAGAAAATATGGATATTAAAAATCTGCTGGGAACTGTAAGTGTCAACTTTGACAAAGGAAATAAGAAAATAAGTGCAAAGGAAATTCTAATAACACGTGGCAGCTTCAAGACAAAAATCCTTCCAGCGCTAAAAAGCACGGATGAAAATATATTGTATGACTCTGTAAGTGGAAAGTATGTGGCAAGTTTATGTTGTCTGCAATATTCGGAAAAAGGAGCAAATCTGTCCGGCTTCCTGAAAGAACTGGAGGACTGTGAAATCCAGTCTGCACTTGAACTATTCAGATATAGCGAGGACGAGTGGCAGATGTACTGTAATTATCTGGCTAAGAGATACAACACCCACATTGATGCAGATAAACAGAGAATACCTGTCACTACAGGAATGGCATTTGTTATAAAACACGCAGACAGGGGTAAGCTGGTTGAGTGTGTTAATAAGCTTATAAATTACGCAAAGAAACAAAATTATGTAATATCGCCGGTATTCAAACAGACAGAGGCATTGTATAAGGACATAGGAGCATTGGGAATAATGCCAAGATGTCAGAAAATGAGAAATACCAATATTAATGTAGTAAAGGAGCTGTTGTAACATGGGGTTGATAACAAGTAATTATAAGAAAACAAAAATAAATGACCATACACTTTATTCACAGTTAAAAAGTAATGGAGAATTATTTTCTATTAAGGGCATAGATGAATCAGGCATATTTGAATTGAATAATAAAAAATATTCAAAATCATATGTTTTATCAGATATTAACTTTGCCGGATTGACAGACTATGAACAGAAGATGATTATAATCAGTTTCAGTAAAATACTTGATTCCATTTCATGTAGGTTTTCATACACCATTGCAAATGAAAATTCAGAGGAATATTCTGTGCTAAAAGATATATTATATGAGCAAGAAAACGATGAGTATGATTATCTTAGAACTACTGTCAATGAAATGATTGAGGACAAGATTATGACTTCTAAGCAGGGCTTATATCAAATGATATATCTTACGCTTACAATGTATGCAGATAGTATGGATACTTCAATTGTCAATTTTGCGAGCTTGGAAGCTGGATTAAGAAATATGTTCATTCAGTTGGGAACTGGAGTAAGAATGCATGCTCTTGATATAAACCAGCGTATGCAAATTTTCTACAATTTTACGCATCTGGGAATAAACACAGATTATAAGTTTGATTATAGAAAGGAACTCTTTTTTGCAAGGGACTGGGCTTCTACAATTTCTCCAGCAGATTTTGTGATATACAATGACCATTTTGAATTGAATGGTAAACCAGGAGCTGTATTATTTTTCTCTGAATATCCGAAGACATTGGACTCTGATGTGGTATCCAAGCTCATGGACAAAATTAACTGTGTGAGTTATCTTACAGTTTCTTCAGAATTGTTGTCAAAAAATGATTTAAAAAAGGAACTTTTTTCAAAGAAGTTTAAGGTGGAAAAGAAAATTGATGACCAAAAAAAGGAAAACAGAAAGAAAAACGATTACTTATCTGATGCAAGCGAATCGTTAAAGGCAAAAAAAGAATTATTTGATGATTTCGAAAAAAAAATAAATGATGATGACAGCCACTATGTAAATTCGACCATTACATATATGTTTATAGCAGATGATTATGAAGAATTTTATAAAATTCGGGCGCAGATAGATGCAACCCTCACTTTTTACTCTTATAAAACAGAAGCATGTTTTATGAGACAAAGAGAGGGCATTAACACAACGTTTATGACTGGTATTCAGGAATACAAGAGAGTATGCAATTTCTCGACACCATGTTTATCAATGTTTATACCTTTTAAGACGCAGGAACTGAAGGATAAAGATGGTATATATCTTGGAATCAATCAGCTGAGTCAGAACGTCATTTGTGGAAATCGAAAAAATCTGGCGAATAGGGCAGGTATGTATCTAGGTATGTCCAGACATGGTAAATCAGTGTTTGCAAAGGCAGAGATGATAAATGCGAGAATTAAGTATGTGGAGGACCAGATACTTATCATAGACCCACAGGGAGAATACAGTGACACAATAAAATCAATGCATGGAACAGAATTGTTTTTCAGTCCGCAAAGAGAGGTATATTGTAATCCTCTTGATGTAAATTTTAAGGGCGTAGGATACAGTGAACTGCAAATTATTATTAGAGAGAAAACAGACTTTATATTAACTCTCTTATCTTCATGTATGCATAGAGATATTACATCAAAAGAAAAGGGAGTTATTGATGCGGTAACAAAGAAGGTATTTACAGAAAATTATACTTTGCGAAAAAAATTAAATGGAGAAGATAAGAATAAAACCGATTTTGAAGTACCTGAGTATTTAAAGAAAGAGCAGGAAAATATCATAAATGTAGCCCAATTGTCGAATGACGAGCAGATACGAAGATACTCTCCAATACTTCAGGATATTTATCAGAAATTGAAAGATGATACGGATAATGACACAGCGCAGGAGTTAGCGCAGCATATGGAGATATTTGTAAATGGTTCTTTGAATCTTTTTAATAACAGGACGAATATTGATTTAAACAATAAGACCATATCTTTCAATTTGAATGATATTCAGGAAAATCTGAGAGAAACCTGTATGCTGGTAATGCTTGAGATTATACGCTCAAAGACAGCAGAAAACTCAAAGATTGGAAACTGGACATGGATATATATTGATGAGTTCCATGAATTATTGGGTAATAATCAGGTATCAGACTTTGTTATCAAACTTTGGAAAGAGGTTGGCAAGTTAAAGGGTATTTTGACGGGTATTACGCAGAACATGACGGATCTTCTGACTCATTCAGAAAACACAGAGAAGCTGCAGGCAATTATTTCAAACACATTGTATTTTGCCGTATTTAACCAGTCTACCACAGATAGAAAAAAATTGATGGAATTTCTTCCTAATATCAGCCCGGCTATGTTTAATTTTGTGGAGGGGGCAGACCCGGGTACTGGATTATTAATTTATGGAAACATAACTATTCCATTTGATTTTAAAATCAAGAAAGGTCTGAATATATACCGCTTGATAAATACAGATGGAAATGCAGCGTCTGCATAGAAATGAGGTGTAAATGTGGATTTTAAGGGAAAAGGAGATATATCTGGAAAATTTAGCAACGCACAAAAGTCTTTTAAGGAAAAAGGTGCTATAAGGGAACAAAAACGTGTTGTAAAAATGTATAAGAAAAACAATCCATATATATTTTACGATGCGAAGGTTAAGTCGGCAGATAAAGGAGATAGTAAGAAGCAGGATAAGACACCAGTAAATACAAGTGCATCTAATTTGGAAAAGCATAAAATCAGGGAACAAGCCACAACGGATACTAAGAGAACTATTCAGACAGAACTTAGTGAAGATACAGGCAGAATCACCAATAATGAACAGTTTAAAGCTGGTGTAGAACAAACAGTCCAGGAACAGTTTAATGCAGGCACAGTCAGTACCATGCAAGAGCGTTTCTGTTCATCTGGGGATGAAACAGTTGAAGAGCAGTTTAAGAGTGATACTGAAAAGACAAAGGATATAGAAATAAAATCAAATCCTTCTTTGGAAGATGAAGTCAATGCCATATTTGAAGGTCACGACAAAGTGGCTAGTAAAGAAACACATGTTAAGGCAGAGCCTGGTGTCGGTGCAACGATAAAATATAAATATACTAAATTCGGTAAATTAAAAGGTCAGGCAAAGGTAGATGCAAAGTTTATACAAAGAGATAAAGTGCAGACACTAGCGTCTGCAATACAGACTACAAGCGATGCTAAAAAGAAATTGGAGTCATTCACGGAAACAGGCAGTACTATTGATAATGATGGAACAACAGCTTCATCAAGTCTGGATGACAAGATAGAAAAACTATTTGTCAATGCATCAAAGAACTCTGGTAATAAAAGAGAACGATTAAAAGAGACCTGGAAGCAGTCCAAATCTGACTTAAAAACTTTGAAAAAAGAATTAAAACAGGATGCAGAATCAGATAAGGAAAAAAGTTCAGAGGCTTCCGAGGAATCCAATGATTTAATTAAATTATTTCGTCAACCGGAAGAAAATAAAAATACAGAGGATAATACAGCCAATGTAATACATAGTAAATCCATTGCCAAAGACCAGCCCCAGAAAAAGGAAGGAACTGGTGATAAAGATGAGTTGTCGGGGATTTTTGTAAAAGATAAAAGCACAAATATAAAATTTGCTGATGAAAAGGATGGTAATCTTGTAGCAGACAAGAACAAGAAAATAGATAGCGTAGGATTTGTGCCAAATATAAAATCCATGTCTAAGGCAGAACAGTATGAACAAAAAAAGACAGAACTTAAAGCTCTGAAAAAGGCAAAAGATAAACAGATAAAAAAACAGGCATCACGAGCTGCAGTAGCCAATTTTCTGGATGGGAAGAAAAATATAAAGAATGAACTATCAGATGTAAATGGTGTAAACCTTACTGGAGATTTGATTCATGATGGCAGCAATGGGTTATTAAAAACATTTTCAGGTATAGCAAAGAATATAGCAGGTCAGTCAGTACGTGCAGTTGCAAAACAGCTGGCAAAATGGACTGCTATGCTTATTAAGGCAGCTGCACCAATGCTGCTTGGTATTTTATTACCTGCATTGATTTCTATGCTATTACTCGGCGGGATGATGGTTGTAGTCGGTGCAGACAATAGCGGAACGGATGGAGTAGACATAACAGTAGAGGGTGACGGAAATTGTTACCAGAGTGTATCTCAGGAGCACGTTGACCGCTTAATCAACGAATTATATTCAACCTATGGTGAGGATATGGATGAGACCAGGGAAGAAATTCTAAGGTACGCATTTTCTAAAGTGGGCTGCCCTTATGACCAGGCATATCATGGAAGTCTAACGGAGGATATATTTGATTGTTCATCCTATGTATATCGCTCATATTTGAATTCTGGATACGACATAAGCAATGGTGGCATATATACAGCTGCTGAAATATGCAGGGCTATGGATAATGCAGGTAAGACTATTTCGGATGGAACTCTTTTACCAGGTGATCTAATATTTTATAGCTATGAGGAGAATGGAAGATATAAAAATATCAGTCATGTAGTCATATATGTGGGAAAAGTGACGGAAGGAGGTAAACTGGTAGATAAGGTAGTGGAAGCATATGGAACAGAATTAGGTGTAGTCTATAACGATTGTAAATCAGCAAAGGCAATTTCAGTAGCACGTCCACTACAGTAATTTTTTTAATTATTATTTTATTTTCTGCAATAAATAGGCAAAAAAATATTTTTTATCTTATTTTTTTTATGCCTGTGTATTTCATAATAGTCATATAAATCAAGGAGGTAGATGATATGGCAGATGAAATAACGCAGGCATGTCAAATCGAAATCGAGGGCATCAAGATGGCAGTCGCAGGTTCTGTCAAGACAGTCAAATTTTTGGCAGAAGCATTTAAGGCAATCATTACATCTATGAAAGATTTTAGACAGCATATCAGTGGTGCCAAATCAATTAAATCAATCTATGACATTTCGGAAGGGCAGCCTGTAGTGCTTAATGTAGACAGAGAATGTCTGGAAAAAGTTATAGAAATGGCAAAGAAGAATAAATGCCATTTTTATGAGCTGAGGGATTTAAATCCGGATGATAACAAGTCACCTATTATGATTCCAGCACAGGAGGCTGCTGTCTGGGAAGCAATTCTGAAACAGTGTCTGAAACAGGAAGTCGAAAAGGAAGAGGGTGAGGTACATCAGTATGATGAGAAGATAGCGGAAAAGAAAGAAGCTTTACTTACCGCATCGCCAGAGGAACGTAAGTTGTTACAGGTAGATTTGGATGGGTTAGAGTCGGCAAAATCTGAGGTAGAAAAGAAAATGGATTTACATAAGGAGGACTTGTCAAAAGAACACTTAACCATGTCATTTACAGAGTACCTTTTATCAGGTAAAGGGACAGAGTTTGAAAAGGACCCGGATAAGGCAGTAAGTGAGATGGAGAAGGGAGTACCTCTTACAAAGGAATTCCCGGCAGATGAATGTTTTCAGCCACTGAGGGACCCAGGCTCAGCACCAGAGGAAGGCTTTACATTTTATATTCCAGAATCCGGTGCTACAGTTACGAGGCAGTTTTTAAAAGATGAAGATACCGGTCTTATGTATTCCAACTACACGTTTAAGAATAAGGACGGAGTTATTAATAATACGTTTTCAGATAAAAACGTAACAAAGGAAAACTGGAATAAAGAGGTGCTGCCTAAATTTTATGAAACGACAGGAATATTGTCAGAATCCAACTGTATTCCTTTTCATAATCAGAATCATCTGAAAAAATATCTGGAACTACATAATAAAATCAAACCTAAATCAGAAGAAAACTATGAGAAAGCGAAATTGGAGGGCAAGGGAAATTTTAGCAGTCCAGATGTAGAGCAGGAAGTCCAGGAAGCAATGGGAGACGACTTAAAAGGCGCTACATCTGCTGAAAGAGAAAAATATTTGCCGGTAAAAGTACCAGCAGAGGCAGTGACTCAGAAAGAGGGCTATCTTAATATCAAACTTAATGATAATCAGGTACTGAGATTCCCAAATGCGGAGAAAGGAACCACAGAGAATGGAAAAATCTCATTTAAGTTTGATAAGACAAAGTTAGCTACACTTGAAGACGCTGCGTCGGGAAAGAAAAATCTGGTGGATGCAAAGAGTATTTCAGATATGCTTGACAAAGTTTTCGAACACTCTGGAGAGGAATTACTGCAGGTAATAGACAATGTCAAAAAGCAGTAATGGAGTAGTCAAACAAGACCCACAGGCTCTGAAAAGAAAACTAATTTTCTTTTTAATCGGAGAAGTAATTGTTACTTATCTTTCAATACTGTTTGCGTCAGCATATATAAGTGGAGCAACTATTTTTACCTGGTATAACAATTTTTATAAATTTGTATTTTTGCAGGGGCATTTTATAGTTGGGTTTACGAAAGCCACTTTACCATGTGTAATGCTTTTCAATATAGTTTATGTTTTTGCCTTTATATTGATTACTTTTCGTATAGAGCATCCATATTATGGCAGAGAATTTGGTAATGCAAAGTGGGGAACTGCAGAGGCGTTTACAGCCAAATATGCTAATCATGATGAAAAGAATGAGGTAGAAGTGAACTTTGGCAATGATTTTGAACCGCCAGAGACACCAGTTGTAGTCAATACTATGAATTACTGGGTGGCAGATGGTGTTTATATCAATCTGGATAACAAGCATATGTCAAATCTGAATATCGAGATAGTAGGTCCACCGGGAACAGGTAAGACATTCAGAGTTGCCCGTCCTATTCTTTCACAATTAGCAGGAGCTTTTGTTGTAACAGACCCTAAAGGAGAATTGAGCAAGCAGACCGCACAGTATTTTGAAGACAACGGATATGAACCACTGATATTTAACGTGGAATCAGAGGAAGGAATGATGAATAGTATTCATTTTAATCCATTCCGTTATCTGACAAATGAGTCGAGCATTTTATCTTTGTCACAGATTTTGTTTAAGGCAACAACTCCTCCTGGAGATAATAATCAGGACCCTTTCTTTGAAGGAAATGCAGAGGTAGTTCTGACTTCTATATTTTATCTGATGTTTTATACATATAAAGAAGCGGATAAAGACTGGGAGCATTTTGTGGAGCTCTTGGATTCCACTGCTGTTAAAGCAAACCCCAAGACAAGGGCAATTGATATATCTGATGAGAAATGTATATACAGACGATTTAAAGATGCAAATGACGACTGGCAGGCGGGTAAGATAGATGGAATAAAGCATACAGATAATCTGCCGGGCTTCATCGACATAGAAAAGTTTTATACAGGAGCACAGGAGACAACATCTTCAATTATTGCCTCACTGGATAATCACTGTAAATATATGAAGCTTAAATGCGTACAGGAGCTTTTGTCCGAGGATGATATTCAAATTGAAGAAAAATTCGGATACTGCAGGAAAAGTAAAGATTGTGAGACAGGAAAAAGAATACTTTATATTGTTACCTCTGAAGACAAGAGGTATTTTGACTGGATAACATCTATGGTGTATTCCCTTTTCTTTGATACCCTGTATCATCTTACTACGATTGATGAGACTTTGCATGATACTCTGCCTCAGCATCTTACTTTCCTGATGGATGAGTTTAACAATGTTACTTTGCCGGATTCATTTGTAGACAAATTATCTACCATGCGTTCCAGAGGCATGAGCGTAATTGCGATTTTGCAGAACCTGATGCAGTTAAAAAACAAATTTCCAAATAACGATTTGGATAAAAACTTTATGGGAAATTTTTCAACTACTATGGTATTAGGTGGTCCTGATATAGATAGTGCAGAGATTCTATCGAAGATGTTTGGCAAGCAGACTATCAACAAGCAGACATCAGGCAATACACGGGGCAGTCAGCCGAGTTCTTCAACGAATGAAGATAGAATAGAAGCTCCCCTGTTTCCGCCGGATGCGATATTCCAGATGGACAAAGATGGTCCGCTGGCTATGGTGGTTAAAGGCACAGACCCATTGTATGAACCAAAGGTACCTTTTGAGGAAAGTCCTTTGCTGCCATTGTTGACTAGAAAAACGCCTTATAGGGTAAAACGTAATAAGCCCAAACTGGGAACAGCAATTCAGATTGACCATACGAAGTCAATATGTGAACAGCTTGAAGGAATACAAGTATATTACGGCAAAGAGGCTGATGAATATATAGAACAGTGTAAGAAGAATAATGGAAGAATTACTATTCTTACGGAAAAAGATATTGATATGCTGTCCATTCTGGACCGCAGGAATAAAAAGATAATGGGATTCGATTCATCTACGAAAGAATTCTGGAATCAAATCAGCAGGACGACAGATGAAGTTCTGCGACAGGAAAAGGCAAATGAAATAGACTATGAGAAATATTCCATAGAGCAGATTAAATTGATACAAAGGCTGCGGAATATGCAGTTTACACCAAAACAGATTAATGCAATGGAATCCTTAATTTTAAAAGATATTTCATTTGACGAGATAACCAAATATTTTGGTCCACACTTAGATGCAGAGGACATTAAACAGTTTGCAGATAAGTTGACAAGTATAAATAATAACAATTCACAAAACGGAGGAAATCAAAATGAAAAATAACGCAGTATTAGCATCAGCATCTTATTTAACACCATTAAACGCTTTCAAGAGCGTAATGATTTCAATCATTGGTGTATTGGGAGTTTATTTTCTTATTCAGGGTGTAAAGGGAATTGCGGAAGGCCTTTCAGAGGACCAACAGAATAGTATGCTTTTAATGTCAGGACTTAAAAAGTTGGCGGCCGCAGGTCTATGTATTGGACTTGATGTAATTCTCGGATTGATGGGAGTTTAGCATTGAAGAGGTAGACAGATGGAAGATTTAAAGATATATGGCATCTATGAAGCCGCATACTCTATCTGGAATATGATGATGGACATTGCCATGACTCTGTTTACTACATCGCCAATGGATGCAAGTGGTGGTGCCTTATATGAAACAGTCCACACATTATTTACTTCTATTGCAGATATAAGCACCTTACTATGTACCTTGTTTTTTCTGTACAGTGTCATAAAGACAATAGATGTCAGTCCACCAGAACAGGTGACAGAGAGGCTTAGGATGGAGTTTGTCAAGTTCGCAGTGGTAGTGGCAGTGGTACTTAATCTGTGGACGCTTCTAGGTGGCATTATGCAGATTACAGATGGTATTACATCAAAGTTTGCGGCTGAGGATTATCATATGGAAATAAGCGGCTCTTTAGAGACAGTGCTAACACAGCTGGATGATTCTTTCCCAGAATGGGAGGGAATCACTGAAATAGGTACCTGGTTTAAATCAATGAAAGGATATCTGGGAAATTATGGACTGTGTTTCATTGGTGGCTTGTCAACATTAATCATAGTAATTGGTGCATCTATATCT
>CAVKUD010000051.1:0-15437 GCA_963659315.1 Senegalimassilia sp.
CCTTTAAGGATGTAGCAGGACAGGATGAAGCCAAGGAATCATTACAGGAGGTTGTTGATTTCCTTCACAACCCTAAGAGATACAGGGATATAGGTGCCAAGCTGCCAAAGGGAGCCCTTCTTGTAGGACCTCCTGGAACTGGTAAGACTCTTCTTGCCAAGGCAGTAGCAGGAGAGGCAGGAGTGCCATTCTTCTCACTTGCAGGTTCAGATTTCGTAGAAATGTTTGTCGGTGTCGGTGCATCCCGAGTAAGAGACCTCTTCAAGGAAGCCCAGAAGATGGCACCATGTATTATCTTTATTGATGAGATTGATGCAATCGGAAAGAGCCGTGACAGCAGATACGGCGGTGGAAATGATGAGAGAGAGCAGACCTTAAACCAGCTCCTTGCTGAGATGGACGGATTTGATACATCCAAGGGACTTTTGATATTAGCTGCAACTAACCGACCAGAGGTACTTGACAAGGCCTTGCTCAGACCAGGTCGTTTCGACAGAAGAATTATCGTTGACAAGCCAGACTTAAAGGGACGTCTTGAGACACTTAAGGTTCACTCAAAGGATGTCAAGATGGACGAGACAGTAGATTTGGACGCACTTGCCCTTGCAACAGCTGGACTTGTGGGTTCTGACCTTGCTAATATGATAAATGAGGCTGCCATTATCGCAGTAAAGAATAACAGACAGTTTGTAAACCAGTCAGACCTCTTTGAAGCCTTTGAGCTTGTAGCTGTAGGCGGCAAGGAGAAGAAGGATCGTGTTATGAGCGACAAGGAGAGAAAGATTGTCTCATACCATGAGGTTGGTCATGCACTTGTATCTGCTCTCCAGAAAAACACAGAGCCAGTCCAGAAGATTACTATCGTACCTCGTACTATGGGAGCACTTGGATATACTCTCCAGACACCAGAGGAGGAGAAATACCTTGAGACCAAGGAAGAGCTTCTGGCAAAGATTACAACCTATATGGCAGGACGTGCAGCAGAGGTTGTCACATTTAAGTCTGCAACAAGCGGAGCGGCAAATGATATTGAAAATGCCACAAAGATTGCAAGAGCCATGGTTACTATGTATGGTATGTCAGACCGCTTTGGTATGATGTGTCTGGCAACTGTTGAGAACCAGTATCTTGAGGGACGTGCAGGACTTATCTGCGGTGAGGATACATCAGCAGAGATTGATAAGGAAGTGCTTAAGATTATCAACGAAGCATATGATGAGGCAACCAGACTTCTTGAGGAAAACAAGGAGATACTTGACAGGATTTCTGAGTACTTGTATGAGAAAGAAACTATTACAGGTAAGGAATTCATGAAGATGTTTCGTGAGATGAAGGGACTTCCTGATCCAGAGGAGGAGAAGAAGGCTGAGGATAACAAGGCTGATGGAAGCGAGACAAACGCAGCTGCAAAAGCAGATGAGCAGGAGATAGACATATTTGCAGAGTAGAATATGGAAAACACATTTAACATACAAGAAGAACTAAAAAAACTCCCGGATCAACCGGGAGTTTATATTATGCATGACGAAGGGGATGCAATCATCTATATAGGCAAGGCAAAAAGCCTGACAAAGAGAGTGCATCAGTATTTCCAGAAGAGTCATGATGAGGGTATAAAGAAGCGTCAGATGGTGGAGCACATAGACCATTTTGAGTATATTGTCACAGACTCAGAGCTTGAGGCTTTAGTGCTTGAGTGCAATCTGATAAAGGAGCACACGCCAAAGTACAACACCATGCTCCGTGACGACAAGACATACCCATATATAAAGGTCACCGTTGGAGAGGATTATCCAAGGGTGCTTTTTTCACGTGATATGAAAAAGGACAAATCCAGATATTTCGGACCCTATACCAGTGTCACAGCAGTCAGGGATACTATAGATCTGATAAATAAAATATATAAGCTCAGAACCTGCAACAGGAAGCTGCCGAGAGATATAGGCATGGACAGACCCTGCCTTAACTATCATATACATCAATGTGCAGCACCATGTCAGGGATATATAAGCAAGGAAGAGTACAGGGAGAGGGTAAATGCTGCCCTGGAATTTTTAAATGGCAATTTTGGCCTGGTGCTCAAGGATTTGGAAAGCAGGATGATGACAGCCTCTGACAATCTGGAATTTGAGAAGGCTATGGAATACAGAGACCTGATAAACAGTGTCAGGCAGATTGCCCAGAAGCAGAAGATTACCCATACAGATGGGGAGGATAAGGATATTATAGCCCTTGCCAATGACGACACAGATGCTGTGGTACAGGTGTTTTTTGTCAGGGATGGCAAGCTGATTGGACGGGATCATTTCCATGTGAGAGTGGGAACAGAGGATGACGTAAACAGTATACTGACAAACTTTGTAAAGCAGTTTTATTCGGGTACTCCATTTATACCGAGAGAGATAATGCTGCAGGATACAATCGAGGATGTGGAAGTCCTCGAGGAGTGGCTTACAGGCAAGCGTGGCAGCAAGGTGGCTATAAGGGTACCACAAAAGGGCATGAAGGAAAAGCTGGTGGAGCTTGCCAGAAAAAATGCCGAGCTGGTGCTTAGCCAGGATAAGGAGCGCATAAAACGAGAAGAAGGACGTACAATAGGCGCCGTAAAGGAAATCGAGGGACTTCTGGGCATGAAGGGCTTAAACAGGATGGAAGCCTACGATATATCAAACTTCAATGGATTTGAGACTGTAGGCTCTATGATTGTATATGAAAAGGGCAAGCCAAAGCGCAGCGATTACCGTAAGTTTAAGCTCAGGACTGTGACAGGGCCAGATGATTATGGCTCTATGTATGAGGTCCTGACCAGACGATTTACCCATGGTATGCAGGAGCAGGAGGAAATCAGGGAAAGCGGAAAGGAAGAAGAGACAGGAAGCTTCAACAGGTTCCCTGACATTATCATGATGGATGGTGGAAAGGGTCAGGTAAATGTTTGTTTACAGGTCTTAAGTGAGCTTGGACTTAATATTCCAGTCTGTGGCATGGTAAAGGATGATAACCACAGAACCAGAGGTCTGTACTACAACAATGAGGAGATACCTATTGACAGACACAGCGAGGGTTTTAAGCTTATCACCCGAATCCAGGATGAAGCCCACAGATTTGCCATAGAATACCACAGGTCTCTAAGGAGTAAGGAGCAGGTACACTCTGTCCTTGATGATATAGAAGGTATAGGACCAGCCAGAAGAAAGGCATTGATGCGCAGATACCAGTCACTTGAGAAAATCAGGGAGGCGTCAGTAGAGGATCTGGCATTGACGGATTCCATGAATGAGAGGGCGGCTAAGCAGGTTTATGATTTTTTTCATAACAAGGACACAAGAGAATGATTTTGTGGTATACTACTCTTGATATTTTGCCTTTTTATGGCAGACGATTAGAAGGGGGATTCAGATATGCTGAGCAGTAAAAATGGAGTATCAGTTGCTAAGGTGGCTGAGCTGTTAGATTTAAAAAATTACACAAGCGATATCGATTTAAAAAGCAGAAGAATTGAGTGCAGTGATATCAACAGACCAGCTCTTCAGCTTACAGGCTATTTCGAGCACTTCGAGCAGTCTCGTATACAGATAATAGGAAACGTTGAGTACACATATATACAGCAGTTATCAGATGAGGAGAAGCATCACAGATACAGTGAGCTTATGAAATTTGATATACCATGTGTTATATTCTGCCGTGATTTAAAGCCGGGAGATGTGTTTATGGAGGAAGCCAAGAAACAGAGTATTCCAGTGCTTGGCACAGATAAGCCTACATCAGAGTTCGTGGCAGAGCTTATATACTGTCTGGGCGAGCAGCTGGCACCATGTATTTCAGTTCATGGAGTACTTGTAGATGTATACGGCGAGGGTGTCATGATTACTGGTGAGAGCGGTATCGGTAAGAGCGAGGCTGCCCTTGAGCTTATCAGGCGTGGACACCGTCTGGTAACAGATGATGTGGTTGAAATCAGAAAGATAAATGACCATACACTGATGGGAACATCACCTGACATCACACGTCATTTTATAGAGCTTAGAGGAATAGGAATCATTGATGTAAAGACTCTCTATGGTGTAGAGTGTGTTAAGGAAAAACAGCAGATTGACCTGGTAATCAAGCTTGAGGACTGGAAAAAGGAAGCTGAGTACGACAGACTCGGACTTGAGGAGGAATATATAGAGTATCTTGGCAATAAGGTAGTGTGTCATTCACTGCCAATCAGACCAGGACGTAATCTGGCAGTTATCTGCGAAACAGCCGCAGTTAACCATAGACAAAAGAAGATGGGATACAATGCCGCACAGGAATTGTACCGCCGCGTTCAGGCAAATCTTACAAAGAATTCGGAGGACTAATTAAAGATGGAAAGAAAGAACGCATGGGAAAAGTACCCAGAGGGAAAAAAGAGAGACGAGGTATTCAAATTTGCAGAGGAATACCGTCAGTTTATAAGCAGCTGCAAGACAGAGCGTGAGTGTACAAGCTTTTTATATGAGAAGGCTTTAAAGGAAAACTTTGTCGATTTTGATGAGGTAATCAAAAATGGCAAGAAGCTTAAGGCAGGAGACCGTGTCGTAGCAAACAACATGGGAAAAGGCCTTGCAATGTTTATCATTGGTAAGAAGGACTTAGAAGAGGGAATGAACATTCTCGGAGCACATATCGACAGCCCTAGAATGGACTTAAAGCAGGTGCCAGTATATCAGGATATGCTCTATAAGACAAACTTTACCCTTTTTGACACACACTACTATGGTGGAATCAAGAAATACCAGTGGGTAACGCTTCCACTTGCCCTTCACGGAGTAGTATGCAAGAAGGATGGCACAAGTGTAAAGGTCAACATAGGAGATAAGCCAGGAGAACCTGTACTTGGAGTGACAGACTTACTTATCCACCTGGCAGGAGACCAGATGGAAAAGAATGCAGCAAAGGTAATCGATGGAGAAAACCTTGACCTCTTAGTAGGCAGCATCCCAGGACCAGAGAAGGATGACAAGGACGAGACAATCAAGGAGAGAGTAAAAGCAAATATCTTAAATATCCTTGCAAAGGAATATAATATAGATGAGGAAGACTTCCTCTCAGCAGAGATAGAGGTAGTGCCAGCAGGAGAGGCAAGAGATTACGGTCTTGACCGCAGCATGATTATGGGCTACGGACATGACGACAGAGTATGTGCCTACCCATCATTTATGGCAATGCTTGATGTAAAGGAGCCAGAGTACACAAGTGTATGTCTCCTCGTAGATAAGGAAGAAATCGGCTCAGTAGGAGCATCAGGAATGCAGTCACACTTCTTCGAGGACTGTGTGGCAGAGCTTGTAGGAGTGCAGGGAGATTACTCAGGCCTTAAGGTACGCCGTGCCATGAGAAACTCAAAGGTGCTCTCATCAGACGTATCAGCAGCGATGGATCCACTTTTTGCATCAACAATGGATATGAAGAACAGTGCATACTTTGGAAACGGACTTGTATTCAACAAGTACACAGGAGCAAGAGGAAAGTCAGGCTCAAACGATGCAAATGCAGAGTATGTAGCAAAGCTTCGTAAGGTAATGGATGACAATGAGGTATCTTTCCAGACAGCTGAGCTTGGAAAGGTAGACCAGGGAGGCGGCGGAACAATCGCTTATATCCTGGCAAACTACGGAATGAATGTAATCGACAGTGGAGTAGCAGTGCTCAATATGCATGCGCCATGGGAGATAATTAGTAAGGTGGATCTCTATGAGGCGTTAAGAGGATATGTGGCATTCCTCAAGAATGCGTAGGAGGCTCTTTTATTTGTAAAATCGCAAACTTCCCACTTGGAGGTTGTGAAGACCTATGGGCATACAGTGTATTTCTCAGAAAAAAATTCATATTGTTTTCTGAGAAACAACTGTATGTCCTACGGTCAGCCACATACAGTGAGTGGGAAGTTTGGGTTATTGTATAAATCGAAAATTATCACAAGCATAACACAGAAAGCAGGCAGCATGATTCAAAATCTTATAAGCAAATACAATATAATAGAAAACGAACCAATGAGCAGGCACACCACCTTCCGAATCGGAGGCAGTGCAGACCTGTTTGTATCCGCAGATGAGAAATCCCTGCCCCAGCTTTTACAGGATGCAAAAAACGAAAGCCTTCCAATTACAATAATTGGAAATGGCAGCAATCTCTTAGTCGGCGACGGTGGAATACGGGGACTCGTCATAGAGATTGGAAAAGGAATGGACAGCATCAGTATAGAGGATGACATAATGACTGTCGGAGCAGGCACCCTATTATCAAAGGCTGCAAATGCAGCTGCATCAAAGGGATTGTCAGGAATGGAATTTGCAGCAGGAATCCCAGGCAGTGTGGGCGGTGCTGTTGTAATGAATGCCGGTGCCTATGGCGGAGAAATGAAGGACATAATAGTTGACGTAAGTGTCATTACAAGGGATGGCGATATAAAGACACTTACACTGGAAGAACTGGATCTCTCATACAGGCACAGCTCAATAATGGAAAACGAATATATTGTCATCAGTGCAAGACTAAGGCTTCATAAAGAGGATGAGGCTAAAATACGTCAGGTCATGGATGATTTAAGAGATAGAAGAGTAGAAAAGCAGCCACTTAATTTCCCAAGTGCAGGCAGCACCTTTAAGAGACCAGAGGGATATTTTGCAGGCAAGCTTATAATGGACGCAGGGCTTAGAGGATATACAGTGGGCGGTGCCCAGGTATCTGAAAAGCATTGTGGCTTTGTAGTGAACAAGGGCGGTGCAACAGCAGCAGATGTTGTAAAGCTTATGGATGATGTAAGGAACAGGGTAAAGCAGGAATTCGGGGTAGAACTTGAGCCTGAGGTTAAGATGATAGGAGAATTCAAGTGAGATTTGTAATTGTTACAGGAATGTCCGGGGCAGGAAAAAGTACAGCCATGAAAATGATGGAGGATATAGGTTTTTTCTGTATAGACAATCTTCCGATACAGCTTGTGGATAAGCTGGTTGAGTTTTACGAAAAATTCGAGAGTAATATTGACAAGGTTGCGATTGGTATTGATATTCGTGACAAAGAGGGACTTGAACATATTGAGAGTACTCTTTCAAGCCTTACTGAGAAAAAAGTCTTTTATGATATTTTGTTTCTGGATGCGGAGAATGAAGTCCTTATAAAGCGATACAAGGAAACCAGGCGAAATCATCCACTGGCAGGAAGAGAAAGAATCGAAAATGGTATTGTGCTGGAGAGAGAGAAGCTTGAGTTTTTAAAGGACAGGGCAACCTATATAATCGATACCAGCCAGCTCCTGACCAGAGAGCTTAAGATGGAGCTTGAAAAGATATTTGTGCAGAATCAGGAGTATAAAAACCTCTTTGTTACAATTTTGTCATTCGGTTTCAAGTATGGCATACCATCGGATTCTGATATAGTTATGGATGTCAGGTTCCTGCCAAATCCATACTATGTGGATGGACTCAGGGCAAAGACGGGCAATGATAAAGAGATACAGGATTATGTAATGCAGTTTGATGATGCCAGGGTATTTCTTGATAAGCTTGAGGATTTGGTGAAATTCTTAATCCCTCATTATATAGAGGAGGGCAAGAACCAGCTTGTCATTTCAATCGGATGTACAGGTGGAAAACACAGGTCAGTAACTCTTGCAAACGAATTGTATAAGAGACTTCAGAGTGAAAAGGATTACGGACTGAAAATAGAGCACAGAGACATAACAAAGGATGCGTTGAGAGGAAAATAGTATGTCGTTTTCAGCAGAAGTAAAGACTGAGCTTGCAAAACAGGTCAGCAAAAGCAGGCACTGCCAGCTGGCTGAGCTTTCAGGAATCCTTCAGATGGCAGGCAGGGTGGAGACGAAGCCCTTTAGTCTGGTTCTGGAGACTGATAATCCCCTCTTGGAAGAAAAATATGCGGTTCTGATGAAGAAAGCCTTTGATATAGATGTGACAAAGACTGTTGGACGGGAGGACACTCTCAGGGTTCTGGCTGCAATGAAGTGGATAGACAGCAAAAACCAGATAAAGCTGCCTATTCAGGAGCAGAGGACAGATGGTCTGATAGTGCAGAACACATGCTGTAAAAGAGCTTTCCTGAGGGGAGCTTTTATGGCGGTAGGGTCAATGAGCGACCCTAATAAGGCATATCATTTTGAGATTGCATGCAGAAATGAGGCTCAGGCTGTCCAGATGCAGGAAATCATAAACAGCTTTGACTCAGATGCCAAGATTGTAGAGAGAAAAGGACACCAGGTGGTGTATTTAAAGGAAGGCTCGCAGATAGTTGACATGTTAAATGTCATGGAAGCCTATGTTTCCCTTATGAATCTGGAAAATATAAGGATTTTAAAGGAGATGCGTAATTCAATAAACCGCAAGGTCAACTGCGAGACTGCCAATATAAATAAAACTGTAAGTGCTGCTGTAAAGCAGATACAGGATATAGAACTTATAAGAGATATGAGAGGGCTTGACAGTTTGCCACAGAATTTAAGAGAGATGGCGCTACTCAGGCTGGAATATCCAGATGCTCCACTAAAGGAGCTTGGAAATTATCTTGACCCCCCGGTGGGCAAGAGCGGCGTAAACCACAGGTTGCGCAAATTATCAGCAATTGCGGAGGAATTAAGGTAAAATGAAACTATTATTTGTATTTAACCCAAGGTCTGGAAAAGGATTAATCAGGGAGCATCTGGTAGACATAGTTGATGCGATGGTAAAGGCTGGATACGAGGTGACGATTTATACCACCCAGTCACAGGGTGATGCTATAAGAAAAGTAAAAGAAGAGGCAAAATACTACGACAGGGTAGTGTGCAGTGGTGGAGACGGAACTCTGGATGAGGTTGTAACCGGAATGCAGCAGAGCGAGGTGAATGTGCCTATAGGATATATTCCTGCTGGAAGCACCAATGATTTTGCCAATTCACTTGGCATACCAAAGGATATGGTGGAAGCAGCGAAGGTAGCAGTGGGAGAGAATCCATTCCCTTGTGATGTGGGATATTTTAATGGAGATACATTTGTATATGTGGCAGCCTTTGGGCTTTTTACAGAGGTATCTTACAAGACACCACAGCAGCTTAAGAACGTGCTGGGACATGCGGCATACATACTTGAGGGAGCAAAGCAGCTTCATGACATACCATCCTTTACCATGCAGGTTGAGCATGATGGTCAGGTATTTCAGGACAAATTCATATATGGAATGGTTACAAACTCTGTGTCTGTCGGAGGCTTCAAGGGCATGACCGGAGATGATGTGAAGCTGGATGATGGAGTTTTTGAGGTGACACTGATTAAGTCACCAAAGAACCCTATAGAGCTTAACCGCATACTTGCATCCCTCACCAACCTGATAGATGATACAGAGCTGATTTATTCATTCAAGACAGACCATCTGCATATCATCAGCAAGGAAAAGATAGCCTGGACACTGGATGGAGAATTCGGCGGAGAGCACGAGGATTTGACCATCAAAAACTTAAACAAACAAATAACCATAATGTGTTAAATTTTTAACTTTATTTTTATGGGGAATATGGTATAATGAGCGTAGCAATGAGACGTGCCAAGGACGTTAAAGATGAATGCGATGTGCTTAGCACAAGAGCAGGCATCTTTGGCGGAGTTGATAGGGCGAATGCCCGGACAGCCCATGAAACAAAATGTTTCATGGGCTGAGCACGGCGGAATGTGGATTTATAAGGAGGATAATTAAATGTTAGTATCTGCAACAGAAATGTTAAAGAAAGCAAAAGCTGGTCACTATGCAGTAGGTCAGTTCAACATCAACAACTTAGAGTGGACAAAGGCTATCTTATTGACAGCTGAGGAGTTAAAGAGCCCTGTTATCTTAGGTGTATCTGAGGGTGCAGGAAAGTACATGACAGGATTTAAGACAGTAGCTGCGATGGTTAAGGCTATGGATGAGGAGCTTGGAATCACAGTTCCTGTAGCACTTCACTTAGATCATGGAACATACGAAGGATGCTACAAGTGTATCAAGGCTGGATTCACATCTATCATGTTTGATGGATCTCATTATCCATTCGAGGAGAACCTTGCTAAGTCTACAGAGCTTGTAAATGTAGCTCATCAGCTTGGACTTTCTATCGAGTGTGAAGTTGGTTCAATCGGTGGAGAAGAAGACGGTGTTGTAGGAATGGGTGAGTGCGCAGATCCTAACGAGTGCAAGACAATCGCTGACCTTGGAGTAGACATGCTTGCAGCTGGTATCGGAAATATCCATGGAAAATATCCTGCAAACTGGCAGGGACTTTCATTTGAGACTCTTGATGCTATCCAGCAGAAGACAGGAGTTATGCCATTAGTTCTTCATGGTGGTACAGGAATCCCAGCTGACATGATTAAGAAAGCAATCGAGCTTGGTGTTTCAAAGATTAACGTAAACACAGAGTGTCAGTTATCATTCCAGGAAGCTACTCGTAAGTACATCGAGGCTGGAAAAGACTTAGAAGGAAAAGGATTTGATCCTCGTAAGCTTCTTGCTCCAGGAACAGAGGCTATCAAGGCTACTGTTAAGGAGAAGATGGAACTCTTCGGATCAGTTGGAAAAGCTGAATAATTTTTCTGTATACTTTGGAATCAAAAGAAGCTGCCCTTTGTGGCAGCTTCTTTTTTGGTACTTTATGGAGAGGAAAATTAACCCATTATTACCTTAACATTTACAGATGTCTTGCCATCTGCCATTTCAACAGGAATAGTGTTTCCAGAAATCTCAACACCATCCACAGATACTGATTTGACGCCCTTTTGTACGCCATCAGGATTTAAAACTGTAATATTATATTTGCAGCCTCTGAAATCTCTGCATACCTCAAAGCCATCAAGCTTTGAAGGAATACATGGGTCAATTGTGAGTCCGTCATAATCAGGACGCACACCCAGGATATACTGTGATACATTTAAGAATGTCCATGCGGCTGTTCCTGTAAGCCAGCTGTTCTTTGCTTCACCAAAGTTTGGAGCATCCTTTCCAGCTATCATCTGTGAATATACATAAGGTTCAGTCCTATGAATCTCACTTATATCCTCAATATATGCAGGACAGGTTCTTGTGTATACAGTCCATGCCCTGTTACCACGTCCGACAACAGTTTCTCCAATGGAAATCCATGGATTGTTGTGGCAGAAGATACCAGCATTTTCCTTGTATCCTGGTGGATAAGAAGAAATCTCGCCAAGCTCAAGATGGTATCTGTGGTATGGTGGCTGGAGGAGCACAATACCATATTTTGTATCCAGATATTTCTCAACAGATTCCATTGCCTTTAAGCAATAGCCCTCTTTGAGTCCGATTTCTGCGATTGTACAAAAGCCCTGTGGCTCGATGAAGATTTTACCATCCTCACATTCTTTGGAACCGATTTTGTGCTTGTAGTGGTCGTAAGCTCTTAGGTACCATTCGCCATCCCAGCCTGCATCCATAACTGTTTTTTCCATTGCAGCTACGTCTGCCATTACCTGGTCGGCTTCATCATTTAATCCTCTGTGTCTGCATATTGCAGCATATTCTTTACCGTATTTTACATACATGCCGGCGATAAATACTGATTCTGCGTTAGGTCCCTCTGATGGTCCAAAGGTCTGGAAAGACTCGCCAGGCTCCTTGGAGAAGCAGTTCAGGTTCAGACAGTCATTCCAGTCAGCACGTCCAATCTGTGGCAGACCATGTGGTCCCAGATGGTTGGTAATATAATTAAATGAACGTCTCAGATGCTCCATAAAGTCTGTAGCAACAGACATATCATTGTCGTATGGGGTCAGCTCATCCAGGATACTGTAATCACCAGTTTCCCTGATGTAAGCTGAGGTTCCTGCGATAAGCCATAATGGGTCATCATTGAAGCCACTTCCTATATCAGCATTTCCACGCTTGGTGAGTGGCTGATACTGATGGTAGGCTGAACCGTCCTCAAACTGGGTTGAAGCTATATCCAGTATTCTCTGTCTTGCCCTGTCTGGTATAAGGTGTACAAATCCCAGTAAATCCTGGCAGGAATCCCTGAATCCCATTCCACGTCCGATTCCTGACTCAAAGTATGAGGCAGAACGGCTCATGTTAAATGTAACCATACACTGATACTGGTTCCAGATGTTTACCATTCTGTCCAGCTTTTCCTCAGAGGACTTAACTGTATAGTGGGACAGAAGGTCTGTCCAGTATGACTTTAATTTTGCCAGAGCCTCATCTGCTTTTTCGGCAGTGTCATATTTTGCCAGTAATTTGTCAGCAGGAGCACGGTTTATGATTCCGTCCTCTGCCCTGCCTATCCATTTTTCCTCAACAGGGTTTTCAACGTATGCCAGTACAAAGACATAGGTCTTTGACTCTCCGGCAGCAAGCTCCAGTTTAATATGATGGGAGCCAACCGGTGCCCATCCGCTTGCAACAGAGTTTTTAGACCTGCCTGTGGCTACAACTTCGGGCTTTGAATTTTCACCATATGCTCCAAGGAAGGAATCCCTGTCAGTATCAAAGCCGTCGACAGGACTGTTCACTGCATATACAGCATAGTGGTTTCTTCTCTCTCGGTACTCTGTCTTGTGGTAGAGCTGTGAACCATCTCCGTGGATTTCCACCTCACCTGTAGAGAAGTTACGCTGGAAGTTTGTCATGTCATCCATGGCATTCCAGAGACAGAACTCTACATATGAGAAGATATCCAGATTTTTCTGTTCATTTGAAGTATTAGTAATAGTAAGCTTATTGATTTCACAGCTGTCACCAATAGGAACAAAATCTGTCAGTGTGGTGCTCACACCATTTTTTTCTCCCTTAAATACAGAGTAGCCCATACCGTGATGACACTCATATGAATCAAGCTCTGTCTTTGAAGGCATCCAGCCTGGATTCCAGATTGTGTCATTATCCTTAATGTAATAGTAGTGACCATTGCTGTCATATGGTACATTATTGTATCTGTACCTGGTCAGGCGTAAAAGCTTGGCATCTTTATAGAAGCTGTAGCCTCCGCATGTGTTTGAAACAAGAGAGAAGAAATCTTCACATCCCAGATAGTTAATCCATGGTAATGGAGTTTTTGGTGTGGTGATAACATACTCTCTGTTTGCGTCATCAAAATATCCAAATTTCATAATATAATCTCCTTAATAACGTAAACGTTTAAGTCGCTTTATAATTGAAGTATATAGCCATAAAATGCAAAAAGCAAGCATAAAGATATATAAAAGACGCAGTTTGGAGATAATGTACAAAAATAAATACAATAATTGGAGAAAATCACGAGGCATGGGCATACAGCGAAAAAATAAATAGTACTTATTTACGTGAAAACGTTAAGTTGTTGTTTAAAAGTGACAAGAGAAGCCTTGAATTATCAGATAACATTCACAAAAAATACAAAAACAGTTGCAAAATTCTTGCAAAGGGGGTAGTATGAAGTTACGAAAACGATTAAGTATTTCGCAAGGCACAAAGAGGAAATGTATATGGTTTCGATAAAAGATATAGCAAAGGCATGTGGAGTTTCAGCAGCGACAGTCAGCAAAGCCCTGCATGACCAAAAGGATGTAAGCGAAGAAACTAAGGAAAGAGTCAGACAGACAGCCAAGGAGCTTGGATATTTTCCAAACGCAGCAGCCAGGGCACTTAAGACAAACCGTTCCAAGAATATAGGAGTTCTTTATTCAGAGGAAGCAGGCATGGATTTAACACATGAGTATTTCGCAGGAGTGTTAAACGGAGTCAAGGTACAGGCTGAGGAGCTGGGATATGACATAACTTTCATTAACAATAAGAGAAGAGATAAGATGTCATATTTAGAGCATTGTCTCTATAGAAATTTCGATGGTGTCATAATCGTCTGTGCCGACTTTAATGATGAAAGAGTCATAGAGCTTATGAACAGTGAGCTTCCAGTAGTCACAATCGACTATGTATATCACAACTGTACAGCAGTCAGTTCAGACAATGTACAGGGCATGACAGATTTGATGAATTACATAATAAGTAATGGACATGAAAAAATAGCATTTATACATGGACAGAATAATTCATCAACAGTCACAAGGGAAAGACTTACAGCTTATTATAAGGCTCTCGAAGACCACGGGATCAAATTTAATGAGCAGTATATAAAAGAAGCAGAGTATTTACAGGTTGAGGGCGCAAGCAAGGGCACCAGGGAACTCTTAAACATGGACGATCCACCAACATGTATCATTTATCCAGACGACAGGGCTGTGATAGGCGGATTAAATGTTTTAAGAGAGATGGGGCTTAAGGCACCAAATGATATTTCCATAGCGGGATATGATGGCAGTGCAATCTCACAGATGCTAAGCCCAAAGCTTACTACAATCAAACAGGATACAGACCAGATTGGCAGAGAAGCTGCCGCTCGTCTTATCAAAATAATTAACAAGCCCAAAACAACCTTAATAGAAAGGGTTGTTGTGGAAGGAATCCTGCTGAAGGGAGAATCAGTAGGAAGAAATTCCAGATAAATTGCCCAAAGGGCACAAACAATTAATTTAATTGCCAGTATGGCGGGAAAGAAAAAGGAGGACTAAACATGAAAAAGAAGGTATTATGTGCATTATTATGTACAACAATGGTGGCATCAATGTTCACTGCATGCGGCTCATCAGATGGTGGCAGCTCAGATGCAGGAAACAGCGGAAGCACAAGTGGAACAGAGAGTGGGGACTCTGGAGCTACAGTAGAGACATCAAGTGATGGTAAAGTATTAAACATCTACTGCTGGAATGAAGAGTTCAAGAGCCGTATCACAGACCACTACCCAGATTACGAGGAAGTAGATGCTACTCATGGTAAGATTGGTGATGTAGATGTAGTTTGGAACATCACACCAAACGATGACAACGCATATCAGAACAATCTGGATGCAACATTATTAAATCAGGACAGCGCAGCAGCTGATGACAAGATTGACCTTTTCCTTGTTGAAGCTGATTACGCACTCAAGTATGTAGATTCTGATTACACAATGCCAATCAAGGATTTAGGAATCACAGACAGTGATATTTCTAAGCAGTACAAATATACACAGGATGTAGTTACAGATTCTGACGGAGTATTAAAAGGACTTTCATGGCAGGGCTGTCCTGGTGTACTTTTCTACAACAGAGAAGCAGCAAAAGAAGTTCTCGGAACAGATGATCCAGACGAAGTTCAGTCATATGTATCTGACTGGGATACATTCAATGCTACAGCAGAGAAGATGAAAGCTGCTGGCTACAAGATGACATCTACAGTTAATGATACATACCGTGTATACTCTAACAACGTTTCAGAGAAATGGGTTAGCGATGACGGAATAGTACAGATTGATGACAACATCATGAAGTGGGTTGATGATTCTAAGGAATTAGTTGATGCTGGTGAGACAGGAACAAGCGAGCTTTGGTCAGATGACTGGAAGAAGGGCTTCTATCCTG
>CAVKUD010000052.1:0-15396 GCA_963659315.1 Senegalimassilia sp.
TCTCTAAATCGGGTACAGTATAGCCCCGCAAAATTGGTTTGTCAACCCTTTTATCTGCCTATATACTGGTTGACTTTTTCAGGGCTGTCAAGCCTTAAGGCAAGGATCGTCCCAGAAATCATATAGTTTATGACATCCGTCGTGATTTCTTCCTCAAACTGTGACTTCATGCTCTCAGGGTATTGGTGTACCAGAAAATGCACATTGTATTTATCGTCCTTTCTGGAGATAAAGGCACTGATGTATAAGCCGTTTATTGCGGCTGTCAGAATCTCATCATCTGTCAGCTTTATATCCAGTGAGTATGATTTGGAGACAAGATAATAATCCTCGCCACGCCTGACTATCTGCTTGTCTGTAATCTCTCCGATTGAGAAATTCTGCACATGATTTGTCAGGGCAAAGAGAAAATCAGTGTCCAGCTTGTTGGTGTATATATAGTTTAAAATGTTTCTTGGGGTGTAGTTCATTTGTTTTTCCTCTATTTGCATAATCAATATATATTATATTGCCACAAAGCTGTGCTTTCATCAATAAAATTATGCCATCTTTCATTCACTTGACAATTTCCCTGTTATGTCAAAAACGAGCCCTTTTGTGTTTGCTTTTTGCATATCGCCACCCTATAATAATATTAGATAGAAAAACAAGTAAACAGAGAGAGCCAGGAGATGGAGAGCAGGCAGCAGACGTACAGAATGTACGCTTCAATGTGTGCTCTTTTTTGTATAAGGGGAAATGTATATGTGTTATGCAACTAAAATGAAAATAGCTGAATGTGTCAAAGAGCTTATGCGCAAGAAGGAGATTTCCAAAATCCGCATAGGTGATGTGATGAATGAAACAGGCATGAGCCGACAGAGCTTCTACTATCATTTTCAGGATATATATGAGGTGCTGGAATGGATTGGCTGCACAGATTTCAAGGAACAGCTTGAGGGAGAAAGCTACAGCTCCATGTGTGACTGGGCTTGTGATGTAATGACTATATTGCAAAACAACCGCTCATTTTATCAGAAGCTTGCAAATGAAATAGCGTGGCCATCTATAGTCAGATGTGTCAAACCGACACTCTTATTCCAAATCAAAAGACTTTTGGTATGTGAGAATCGTGAGATATTTGAGGGCAAAGAACAGGAACTGGATGCTGTCACCAGCTTTCTTGCCACCAGTATATGTTATTACATGATAGACTTTGTATATCACAAAAGAGTTTTGTCTATTGAGCAGGTTAAAGCCGACGTACAATTTATGTTGCAGGCAATCGTCAGGGAGGATTCAACTAATGTAATGCTGCAATTTACGGAAAATGCTGCAAATTCTCAGGAACATTTATCATAAGTACAGTATTGCATACTTTTGCATATATAAAGTGGGGAGTATCGTAGAGATTCTCCCCATTTTTAACCATTCTATATTATTTCCTTTGTGGCAATCACATCTACGCCGGTCTTTGCGACATCTTTCAATACCACATCGCCTATATGTACAGGAGCCTTGACTGTGACAGTATTTATGTCGTTCATCACTTCCATGATTTTTTCCTTTGGAATGTCATGCTCTGTCTTTACAGAGACCATTGGTATTGAGCCGCCCTCCACACAGACAGTGCTTGTTACTATTCTTGTAGGGTGGGTCACTTCCTTGGCTGCGTAATCTGCGCCACGCTTACAGGTGTTTCCTGTTATTGATATAGCTTCATCATCTATGGTAACTGTTATGGCACAGCCCAGTGGGCAGCCTATACAGGTCAAATTTCTTGTTTCCATGATATTATGCCTCCTTTTCAATCTTTATGGTGATTGTTTCAAGATTATCCATTGCTTCAAGCACATTCTTCTGCAATACAACCTGCTCCATCTCTCCTGGAGCCATGATTGGACGCTTGCGGCATATAATCCTCTGGTCATTCAGGTAAGCTGAAATATAGGAATTTTTGTATACTCCACCGACTCTGAACCTGACAGTAAGCTCGTCTGCCATATTGGAAACATGTAGTGTCTTTGGAACAGTGTAGCGCACACCATCTGTTGCGATAATAGGAATTTCCTTACTGCTATCACCAGCATGACCATCATTTTTGATATATTCTGCCGCATTTTTGCCAGCGGTTGAGGCTTCCTCTGATACATAGTCTACTAAATCATGGACATGAAGGACATTTCCACAGGCGAATACACCAGGGATATTTGTCTCAAGGCTTTCGTTTACCACTGGTCCGTTTGTGACAGGATTTAGCTCGACACCGATGGATTTGGAAATCTCGTTTTCAGGTATCAGACCACATGAAAGCAGCAATGTGTCACACTCATAGAATTCCTCTGTGCCTGGAATAGGCTTGTTATGCTCATCCACCTGAGCCAGAGTGATTCCCTCGACACGTTCCTTTCCTTTGACATCCACTACAGTGTGGCTTAGCTTTAATGGGATTCCAAAGTCATCGAGACACTGGACGATATTTCTCTTTAATCCACCGGAATATGGCATAAGTTCGGCTACAACCTGTACTTTTGCGCCCTCCAGTGTCATACGTCTTGCCATTATAAGTCCTATATCTCCTGAACCGAGGATTACCACCTTGCGTCCCGGCATAAAGCCCTCAATATTTACAAGTCTCTGGGCTGTTCCTGCTGAGTATACGCCTGCTGGTCTGTAGCCTGGTATGTTTAAGGCACCTCTTGGACGCTCCCTGCAGCCCATTGCCAGAATAACTGTCTTTGCTGCTATGTGAAAGAGACCATCTGTATGGTTCATGGCTGTGACGATTTTATCCTTGGACTTGTCATCAACGGATATATCCATGACCATAGTGCTCAATCTGTATTCTATTCCAAGCTCCAATGCCTGATTGATAAAACGTCTGGCATATTCAGGACCTGTAAGTTCTTCCTTAAAGGTGTGAAGTCCAAAACCATTGTGTATACACTGGTTTAAGATACCGCCTAATTCGCAGTCTCTCTCAAGAATTAAGATTCTGTCAATTCCATTTTTCTTAGCTGATATAGCCGCAGCAAGGCCTGCTGGTCCGCCTCCGACTACTACAATATCATAAAAATCCATCATAATTTCCCCCTATGCTCTGTTCTTGCTTAAGCCAACTACCATCTTAGATTTGCCACCACTCTTTGTAATATCAAGCTGTGAAACATTAAGTTCACGGGAAATAATCTCCATTGTTCTAGGAGAGCAGAATCCTGCCTGACATCTTCCCATTCCAGCTCTGGTACGCCTCTTTACTCCATCCAGGGATTTAGCACCCAGAGGACGGTTGATTGCATCAATAATCTCTCCCTCTGTAATCATTTCACAGCGGCAGATAATGTTTCCGTATGCTGGTTTTTCTTTTATGAGTGCTTCATATTCAGCTTCTGAGAGATTCTTTGGATTAAGTATGCCCTTACGTTTTCCGTTAAAATCAGGATTGTCCTGTGCATTAAACAGGGTTCTGACAATCTGGGCAACCCTTTCTCCGATAGCTGGGCAGCTTGACAGTCCAGGAGACTCAATTCCTGCGCAGTCAACGAAAAATGGAGCATCACCAAGCTCTTCTATAATAAATTCGTGATTATCCTCATGGGCACGGTTGCCAGCGAAAGAAGTAATGACCTGACGCACTGGCACTGTAGGTACAGAACGTTTTGCAGCTGTGCATACATGATCTAAGCCCTCTCTGCTTGTGTTGGTGCCTTCCTTGTCATCATGGTCATCAGCAGTTGGTCCAATGAGGGTATTTCCATGAACAGTAGGGGTAACAAGTATTCCTTTTCCATATTTTCCTGGAAGCTGGAATATAGTCTTGTCTACGATACCACCCGTTGCCTTATCAAGCAGGCAGTACTCACCCTTTCTTGGTGTGATGTGGATTTTTCTGGCACTTACCATATTGTGGAAAACATCTGCATAGACACCTGCGGCATTTACCACACATCTTGTCTGGATTTCACCCTTATTTGTCACAAGGGTATAGCCATGGCATTCCTTATCAATTGTAATAACTTCTGTATTAAATTTAAACTCAACACCATTTGTAGCAGCGTTCTCTGCCAATGCAATATTGAGTCCAAATGGACAGACAATGCCTCCTGTAGGGCAGAAAATTGCAGCCACCACTTCATCCGAGAGGTTTGGCTCCATCTCGTGGACTTCCTTAGAATTAAGGATTTTTATATCAGGGATATTGTTTTGCAGTCCCTGTTCATAGAGAGCATGAAGCTTTGGCATGTCATCCTCGCTAAAGCATACGATTAATGACCCATTTCTTCTGAATTCAAAATCCAGCTCCTCTGCCAGCTCTCCCATAAGCTCGTTTCCACGGATATTCATCTGTGCCATAAGAGTGCCTGGCTTACAGTCAATTCCAGAGTGGACAATGGCACTGTTTGCCTTTGACGTGCCACAACAGACATCCTCTTCCTTTTCCACAACACAAACTGATAATTTGTATCTGGACAATTCTCTGGCACAGGCACTGCCTGATACCCCTGCTCCGATAATTACTACATCATACATGTTCTTTCCTCCTATTTAAAAGGAGCCATACAAAATAGACATCCCTAAGATGTGTACTGTCTGGCTCCTCTCTCTGACATACATTATTTAATTAAAAAATTAATCCATATACCCACACTGCCAAAAGTGCTCCGATAATTGGTCCGATTACTGGAACGATAAGTCCATATCCGAAATCAGATGAACCCTTGCCCTTAATAGGTAATACGGCATGTGCCAGACGTGGTCCCAAATCTCTGGCTGGATTAATAGCATATCCTGTAAGACCGCCAAGTGACATACCAACAGATACAATTATGGCGAATACAAGGAATTTTCCGGTGCCATCTGCCAGATCAGGTACCTGTGCCAGTCCTTTTATAGCAAATACAAGGACAAATGTTCCAACAGCCTCACTTAAAATATTTCTTGGAATATTTCTGATTGAAGGAGCTGTACAGAATACGCCTCGCTTTGTGGCTTCATCATCTGTAGCGTCAAATTGGTCCTTAAATAAGGCATAGACGATACATGCACCACAGAAAGCTCCCGCAAGCTGGGCTATAATATATCCAGGCACCATTGCCCATTCAAAACTGCCATCTGCAGCCAGTGCCAGTGTGAGAGCCGGGTTAAAGCTTGCTCCTGAAGCAGCACCAAATATAAAGGCTGGTACGAGAACTGCAAGTCCCCAGGCAAGTGTAATCTGAACTGCACCTGCGCCCTTCATTCCTGACTTGTTCAGGTTAACATTGGCAACAACACCATCTCCTAAAATAATAAGCATCATCGTTCCGACGAACTCTGCAATATATGCTGTCATATGAAACCCTCCTAGTCTTCTTTTGCCCAGTTAAATGCGTATGTAACTGCTTTTTTCCACAATTTGATTTTTTTGCTTCTTTCTTCTTCTGAGATTTCTGCCTCAAATGTGCGGTCGATAGCCCAGTTATTTCTGACATCATCCTTGCTTGACCAGTAGCCAACAGCAAGACCAGCCAGATAAGCGGCACCCATTGCAGTTGTCTCTACACACATAGGACGGTTTACAGGAGCGTTGCTGATATCAGCCTGCATCTGCATTAAAAGGTTATTGGCACTTGCACCACCATCTACCTTAAGTGCGGCGAGGTTGATACCTGAGTCAGCCTTCATGGCTTCAAGCACATCATTAACCTGATATGCCAGGGACTCAAGGGTTGCTCTGATGATGTGGTATTTATTTACACCTCTTGTGATACCTACGATTGTTCCACGTGCATACTGATCCCAGTATGGAGCGCCCAGTCCTGTAAATGCAGGCACAACGTAACAGCCGTTTGTATCCTTTACTTTTCTTGCCATATATTCTGAATCTGGTGATGAATCGATGAATTTCATCTCATCACGCAGCCACTGGATAGATGCGCCGGCCACGAAGATAGAGCCTTCAAGGGCATAATTGACTTTGCCATCAAGACCCCAGGCAATAGTTGTAACCAGTCCATTGTTTGAGAATACTGGCTTTTCTCCTGTATTCATGAGAAGGAAGCAGCCTGTACCATATGTATTCTTTGCCTCTCCTGCCTCGAAGCATGTCTGTCCGAAAAGGGCAGCCTGCTGGTCTCCAGCAGCTCCTGCAATTGGAATAGGGCCGCCAAAGAATATTGGATTTGCCTCTCCATATACACAGCTTGATGGCTTTGGCTCTGGAAGCATACATTTTGGAATATCCAGTTCTTTTAAGATTTCATCATCCCATTCAAGTGTATTTATGTTAAACATCATTGTTCTTGATGCATTTGAATAATCTGTGACATGCACCTGTCCCTGTGTAAGTTTCCAGATAAGCCATGTCTCAACTGTTCCGAAGAGAAGCTCTCCTCTCTCTGCTCTTTCTCTTGCACCAGGCACATTATCAAGGAGCCATTTTAATTTAGTTCCTGAAAAATATGCGTCGATTACAAGTCCTGTCTTCTTTCTGAAAGTCTCTGTTAAGCCTTTCTCCTTGAGTGAGTCAGCATACTCAGATGTACGGCGGCACTGCCATACGATTGCATGGTGGATTGGTTCTCCTGTATTTTTATCCCATACAATTGTTGTCTCTCGCTGATTAGTGATACCGATTGCTCCGATATCAGCAGCGGTGGCACCTATGTTTGCCATAGCTAACTTGGCAACCTCCAGCTGTGTTGACCAGATTTCGTCTGCGTCATGCTCTACCCATCCTGGTTTTGGGAAAAACTGTGTGAACTCCTTCTGTGCCACACTGCACATTTCTCCTTTTTCGTTGAAAAGGATACAGCGGTTGCTTGTTGTTCCGGCATCAAGTGCCATAATGTACTTTGCCATGTAAAAACCCTCCATTTCTATCATTGAGCCCCCCGGCTCGTCTTGATGAGGTAATTTTATCTCGGATGCCGGGGATTGTCTTTAGACAGAAAATGGGTTTTGTCAATATAAAGAGGGGGATTTTGACAGGGTGGAGATATTGTCAAAATGAATTTGAATAGAAATATTGTCTGCCATCATTTATTACATCTGTGTCGGTCTCAGGCTCCGTATTGTTAATGTCTGTTGCCGCCTCCACGATGTCTTCGTCCTCTTCTTCGGTCTGGTCACGCTTGCTGGTACAATGATTATAAGCTGCAATTGCCTTGAGTATTGCCACCTGGTCAGCAGCGGTAAACATGCCCATAGCCTGTGATAAATCGCTCAGATTATGAACATTCACACGCAGGCTGCCACCGCTAGGCAGGCTGATTCTAAGGACCTCTTTTGGATTGGAAGTATCGCCAAGACATATGGCATTTTTTGCATAGTCGCAGGAGAATACCACTCCATTGTATTCTATGGTACCGTCTTTGGCTAAATCTTCATAGGGACATTTTTGCTTCTTTTCATCAAGAACTCTTGAAAAAGGCTGGCTTTTACTGGTACTAACTGCAGCCTTTGTCTCCTGAGCTGTAGTTGTAGAGCTTAGTGTCTGTGAAAAAGGGAATCTACTTATTTCCATAATTTTTCCTCCTGATTGATGCAGAAAACTGCAATGGACAGATTTTCTGCATATTTAAGCATAAAAAAGCACAATATCTCAAATTCAATCCTTTGAAATATTATGCCATCCTTGTATTATTTATTTCGGCATAAGAACTGGAATTATTAATACATTAATCCAAATATGTGCATTATGTGTTATAATAATTATAATTAATAAATATTGGGGGACAATTTAATATGAGGTATCTTAAAAGAAAACTGGGTATTTTTCTGCTGATTTTTTGCATGGCATTTTCATTTCTGGCTGGCACTGCACCAACGAAGGTTATGGCAGAAGAAACGTCATCAGCCGATTGGATGGCGGATGTGGATGGAGAGACAATGCTAAGCGCTATGTCTATTCCTGGCACACATGATACCTGTACGCAGTATGTGGGCATGAGCTATATTTTCAAATGCCAGAACACAAGTGTTGCTGAGCAGCTGGAAAATGGATACAGGTATCTGGATATGCGGCTGGTGCTGGATGGAAAAGGCGATAAGCAGACTCTGATTTTAAAGCATAATTTTTCAAAATGTAAGAAATCAGGCTGGCTTTTTTCAAAAGCCCTCTCGCTGGATGATGTCTTAAGTGATGTGTATGCCTTTCTTGAAGCCCATCCCAGTGAGACTGTTATCATGTGCATGAAGGCTGAAAACAGCAAGGATGATGTGGCAGAGGTACAAAAGCTCCTTTATGACGCTATCGAGGAGAATGAGGATGCCTGGTATTTAGCTAATGAGATTCCGACTTTAGATGAAGTCAGAGGTAAGATTGTGCTTGCCACACGCTTTGAGGATGAGATGAAGCTGGGGGATGAAAAAAGTGGTCTGCACTTCTACTGGGAGGATCAGGGAGACCGTACTATTGTCAGCCAGCCCTATGCAGAATCTGCTATAAATGATAATGCAATCCTGTCTGTGCAGGATAGATATAATTATGGTGTCTCTGATAAAATCAATGCTATTGCTGCAAGCCTTGAGAACAGTCAGGCGTCGGATGACAGCTTTTTCCTTAACTTTACTTCCACCAGCGGAAGCGGTAAGGTGGGACACCCTAAAAAATACGCAAAGAAAATCAATGCGTATTTGAGGGATTATGACTGGCAGTCTGGAAACTGTTATGGAATCGTTATTGTGGACTTTGCAAACAGGGATATTGCAGAGAAGATATATGGGACTAATTTTTGATTTTAAATCTCGATTACCAGAACTTCTTCTCTATCAAGCTCCATCTGTTTTGTAATTTTACCATCTACAAAGTAAAATGCACCGCCTCTGCTTACAGGGTCAGTTGACAGAGGATTGACCAGTAAAGTCTGTGGGCAGGCGAGAGCTGCCTGTTTAGCGTACTCGCCTGCTTCAGACTCATCCAGGTCAAAATTTACATATACAGGCCATATTAATACACCGCTGCTCTTAAATTTCTCTGGAAATATCCACATATCTCCGCACAGGGCGATATTAAGTTCGATTCCGTGAAAATCAAAAGGACTGCTGATACTGCCTTCCTTATAGTGGTCATTGGTTACGTCATAATCCTTCCAATTTTTGCTGATTCTTCTATAGTTATAGATGATTTTGCCATTTTCAATCAGGGCATATGAGGAATATATGTCAGTCTGGTCTTTTTCAATATATCCAACCATAATTGCTTTCTGATAACTAAGAGATAGAGCCTTAATTTTCTCCATTATTGGAGAATCCTGCTCTACTGCTATTTTAATATCTGTCTCATATTCAGAAGTGACAGAACCAAATCCCTGTAAAAAGGCTTCACCAAAGCAGAGTAAATCCACATCAGGGGCTTCAGTTAAGGCTTTTTCAATCTGGGAAAGGTTAAATTCTATATTGTTATTTTTACATTCGTAGGGTGCTAGTCCGATTTTCATGATTTTAATATCCTTTTTTAGTTCTCATAATCAAAAATACACTTAGCCTCAAGCATATCTCCATACTCATCCTTCCACTGCTTATGCCACATACATTTATCCCACTCAGGCAGAGCCTCCTCATCCATAACAAGAGTCACACTGATGTCATATCGGTTTGGTCTGTCAATGCAGTTGCTATGATAGATGACATCATGTATGCCAGGGATTTCTCTGGCATGTTCATATATGCTCTTAATATCTGTAAACATTTCTGCAATCTGTTCTTTTGTATATTCTGGTTTGAATTTTGCAAGCATTACATGATTCATTTTTCTTCTCCTATCCTTCACAGTAAAAAATAATATCTGACTTACCTTCCTGACCGATTGTATACAAGCCCTTATAACCAAGCTCTAATGCGATTTTTTGGGCTCTTTCCATGAGAAGGCTGCCCGCTTCAAAGGCATAGTTCTCATCAGGGAAGCACATCTCTGTCACATCCTCTGGGGCAAAGTGGATTACCTCGTATCCCCATTGACCATTGGTGTAGTTTGGAATCATTTTGCCATGGAGACTGAATGGCTCATTTGGGAGATTGATGTCAGCTTTGTTACTCTCTGTTATTTTTTGAATTTTAATCATTTTATTTTGCTGCTCCTGTGTATATACTGTTTATGTTAACATGTTCGCTTATATTATAATACTCTTCGACTGGAATGTGTGACTTTTTCGTTACAATATTCGTTCTGCCAGAATCACATGCTCTGCAGCGGGGCTGGTGCTCTCTCTTAAAGGCGAAAAAGCATTTTTTATCCAGAAATGCTCGGACTGGGGATTGCCCTTGACCCATGCAAGCCTGATTGCGGTATAATCAAGTGATTTTAAATAGGCTGCAAGCTCTTTGATAATTGCGGAGCCTATGCCCCTGCCCTGACTGTCTATATCTGTCATAAATAAGCCTATAAAAGCAATTTTATCTTCTGGATAGCCGTCAATAAGGTCGAGGATAGCAACAAGCCTGTTTTCACTATAAAAGCCCACAAAATATTTTGCCTCTGGCTGTATATTGGGTGGCAGTGCAGTCAGGTCTTCTGCGATGCTCTCCTCAGTTACCATTGGTGGGCAATATTCGTAAAATGTGGTATTTTTTCGGCACAAGTCATATATTTGTGGAATATCTGAATTTGTCAGTTTTCGTACTGTATATTTGGTTGAAAAAAGTTTTTCATCTATCATATTGAATACCTCTATTTGTAATTACATTATGATGATATATTAATAAGAAGATTATGGCAAACACAAAAATAATAATAGCCATTACAGAGCCTAAATCTCCGCAATGGCTATTATTTATATCATTATTAAAGCTTAAAATCCACATGCTGTCCCATCATCTTCTCACTTTCGGTCTGAACCGAATCACTTCTGTCAGAAAATGTATAGTCCTCAATTTTTTTAATCAGTTCCTCCATTGAGCCAGCCGTTATGGTCACTGTATCTGAATCATCAGAATCATCTATCTTGGAATCCTTGGTCTTTTCAAGCCGTTCCTGCTCTTTTTTACTCTCAGCCTTTTTCTTCTCGGCTTTTTTCTCCGCAGCCTTCTTTTCAGCTTTCTTTTTCTCAGCAGTTTTCTCAATGCGGGCTTTCTGGTCAGATGATGACTTTTTAAGGACTGCAAAGAAAGAGGTTGTGCCTCCGTCATTTACCTGCATGCCATAGCCCTGTACGTTTGCACCAGACTTTTCGATACTGGTTTTGAGCTGGGCAAGCTGGCTTGTTGCACCACTTAAAATACCTTCGTATTTCTTGCGGTAATTCTCATCTGTTGCCATTTTTTCAATCTTATCCTCATCGATGAGGACTACTGTTTTCACATTATTTGCGTATTTTGCTGCATTTGCCTGGGCATTTGCTTTCTGATCTGCGCTTACGAGGATGAAATCATAGTTTCCGTACTTTTTCTTGAGCTTTTCATAGTACTTTTGAGCTTCCTTTGAAAGTGTAGGGTCTCCGATTGTCTTGCCATAGTCCTTGCTTTCTGTGACCTTTTCCTCTTTTGTGACCTCTGTTGTCTCAGAGTCTTTTGATGTCTTTGAACTGCCCTTACTGCTTTGCGTGTAGTTCTGTGAATAGATGTTAGAAATCATTGTATTTGTATTTACTGCCATGCTGATACCTCCTTATATCATAATACAAAATACTGGTAAATCCGTTTACCATAAACACAATATGTTATCTATTTTTGTACAGTAGTGCATTAATCGCTGCACTCCAGTCTGCACCAATTCCAAAATCAAGAGAGTAGTCATTGAAGGAAGCTACCTTCTGGCGCAGTCTCTCAAGATTTTTATCGCTCACAGCGTTCTGCCATGATTCCATTACTTTTTTCTCCAATTCATCCTTGAAGCCCAGACCATAATTGGCTCCATGGAAGGTCTCCTCTATATCTGCCATAGATCTGGCAGCTGAGGCGGCAAATTCTGCCCTTGAGCTGTATGCCTTGTTTAAGGCATCTATCCTATCCTGCTTTGTCTCCTCGACCAGGGTGCCATCCTCCTGCTTTATCCAGGTTGGCTCTCTGTCAGGGTCTGCAAAATCCTCCTCGATACGGTCATATATCACCTGATAGGCTTTTGCCATAACTGTGAGAAATTCCTCCTGGGAACCTGAAATATCCTTTAAGCTGTAGTCGTTTTTAATCTGTTCTGCTACCTCGCCCAGTTCACAGTTAAACATGCTGGCTGTGTCGATATTATTTACAGTATTAAGCTCCTTAGACAGCTCGTCTCTTGGATTTACACTGGAATGGGATACCTTATCATTATCCTTTGTGTATTCCCGCCACTCCTTACCGTTTGACCTTGCCAGCCCTTCATCGGAGATTGTCACAGTATCTATTCCATAGGCTTCTCTTGCGAGCTGCATGGAATCTGCTTCAGGATATTTTTCTTTATCCAGTAAATTTGCTGTTGTTGGCTTCTCATAGTGATAGCGGCCAGCATAAATCTGTGTGCTTGAAACATTTAATGCCATGCTTATTCTCCTTTGCTTACTGTTCTGTAGTAAATATCGGCATAAATGGCTGATTTGAACAGTTATTTTGCGTAGTAATTCCAGATACTATTTAATAAGCTTCTGTCAGAGGCTGATATATCAAGATTCAAATTTAACTTATTTAAGCTTCCCGTATGGCTTGCAGACAATTTGAGATTATCGGAGCCTATGGCTGATATAAGGGCTTTGTAGGCAATATCCCTTATATGTCCTTTCTGTGCAGCTCCTGCATCTGCCTTATCCGTGTCGGCTGTCTGAGTCTCATCTGCTCCGGTACTGCTGTTTCCATACACTGTACTTGGCTTAAAATCCTTTAAGCTCTCCCAGATTTCAGTAGTCGAAGCCATAAGTGTGCTGTGACTCTCGTATGCACGCTTCAGCATGTCAAGCTCCTTGTCCTTGGTCAGCTCCTCAATTCTTCCAGATTCTGCGATATAGTATTGCGGCTTGTAATCGTCACTTGCGTATTTTGCCTCTATGTCACTTCTCATCTTGTCATAGCTTGCTGCCATTTGGTTTGCATAATAATCAAAGTGGTTTGTGATTGATGTATCATCATTTCCGCTGGCACTAAGCTCTGACAGGGTGCTCTCAAAGAGGTCTACATATCCCTGGTAACTAACCGAAGATAGCTGCTTATAACTCTCCTGCCCTGCGCTGGATATGGAGAGATTATCAACTCTCTTTTCCTGGGCACGTTTTTCCTTTTGCTTTTCAAGAAGCTTGTCTGCCCAGCTATCCTTTTTGGTCTTATCAAGCTTTGTCTTGTGCTTTACTTCATTTCCTACATCAGCCTGTGTAATTGACCAGCCACTGACGCTGCCATCCGCATTGATTATGGTTCCTGCAGCCTTTACATGACCATTTGAGTTTATCTGCCCACTGTAAGATAACTGGGCGCAGTCATAGATTAGGGCCTCATATTCCACCCGTTTTTCGGGATTGCTCTGCATCTGAGCCAGTATGCTGGGTGCAATCTGGATATTGTTAGTGCCCTTCTGTGAAAAAGGCTGTGTGTTTGTTGAAAAATTAATATTTGGGTAACGCTCAGATAGCCCCTTTAAGGTGACGGATGCGCCACTGTCTGCCTTTGACCTGGCATATGTCAGGGCTGTTTCTGATACCCAACTGTTTCCTACTTTTACTGCCATACTAACTCAACTCCAAAAATTATATTTGCCTGTGCCATAGTAACCAGAATATGATGTACCTTTTGAATTATACTGGCTTGAGGCACTTGCTACATTTGCAGCAGCGTTTTTATTAACACGACCGCTGATAAAGTCCATCTTTGATGCAAATCCAGTCTCGTTTCCAAGAGCCTTTTTTAAGCTGTCTATATCTGCGCCTTGCAGAGCTTTTTCATCAATGCTTAGGCTTCCGTCCCTTTGCTGGGTGATTCCTATGCTTTTAAGTGCATCCTTACAGCTTGAAGGAATTGCCTGCAGCTGCTGACGGTAAAACTCATTCATGCTTCCACCAGCGTCCTTGAGCTGCTTTATGGTTGAATTGTATTCCTCTACCATCTTAGTGACATTAGATACGATACTGTCGGTGCTGCCACTCTCCTTTGCCTTGTCGTATATGGAATCCTTCTCAGTCTCAATGAGAGAAGAAGCATATGTACTTAATTTTTCTGAACTGTCCTCCAGCTTGGTATACTTACTCTTCATCAGAAGGGCTGATGTATTATTCCTGCCTGATGTCTGACCTATCCGCCCAAATGCGTCTGTGGATGCTGCCGAATTTTTCTGTAAGAGACTAAGCAGAGCGGTTCTCTGATAAGTATTATGAATACCTCTTTTGGATGACCTGTTTAATATCATATTGTTTGTTACTCTCATATCATTACCTCCTGTCTTCTATATCGCCTTTTTAATTGCAGAATTCAGCGAAATGTAATGAATGAACCTTTTTATGTAATCAATGACGTTTTTGAAGCATTACAGCCAGCTCAAACTCCCTGTCATGCACAGAAATTTCTGTTTTACCATAGTATTTTTCTGTGCAGACCTCTATATTTCTAAGCCCTAAGCCGTGCCTGTCAGAATCTGGCTTGCTGGTGCATAGTCTGCCGCTTAATTCATCATGGGACAGTCTGCCGTCAAAGCTGTTTCTTATAATAATAAAAAACATATTTTCACGTCGGTAAGCAGTAAGCTTTATGTACTTGCTGTCATTTTCCAGCTTTTTACAGGCTTCAAGGGCGTTGTCTAAGGCATTATTTATGATAATGCTTATGTCAAAGGCATCAATATTCATATCGGCAGGAAAGATAAAATCCGCCTTAAAATCGATGTAATTTTCCTGGCACAGCCTCACATATCTCTGGAGAATCACATCTGTCACAGGATTGCCCGTATTGTGCTTCATATCAAGCTGGTCTACAGCTGCCTGCAAAGAATCCAGATACTGTCTCAAGGCTTCATGCCCTGACTGACTTTGAGCTTCTGCCTTCATCAGGGCGTCAATATCTGCTATATAGTTTTTCATGTCGTGCTTCATGCCACGGATACCAGTGTAGAGATTTTCTATCTCTCCTATGTGGTGCTCCATTTCCTTAAGCCTGTCCTGATATACCTTAAGCTCAATCTGCTTGTTGCTCTCGTCAATTAATTTTCTTAACATTCTGGCGGCAATAATAATCATGATGATACACAGGAGTGAAGCGCAGGGAATCAGGAAATTCATCTCAGGGCGGACATCAAAGAGCGACTGGATGTTATACCCGTCCACTGAAATCATGAGACTTCTGATTATCATACATAGGAGCAGTCCAATCAGGCTTGGAAAGAGGAGAAAAATCAACTGTGATTTCTCATAGTCTTCTCTGATATCCAGATATTTTTTTATGAATTTAACCACCTGATATGCAAGTAACAAGAGGGCTAAAACAAAAAGTATATTCCATGAGACCTCTATGATGCCTGCAATCTTGAAAAACATGTCGGTGTCATAC
>CAVKUD010000053.1:0-15282 GCA_963659315.1 Senegalimassilia sp.
GCAGATTATTGCTGTAGATGAGCTTGGAGGCACTGAAGATGAGAGGGCTGTCGACTTATCGAGAAAATCAGGGGTCAGGATTCTGGGTACGATTCATGCAAAGGAGTTTACAGAGCTGTGCGATAAGGGGATGACAAATCTGGCAGAGCGTTTTGTCTTTTTGAAAAAGGGAGAGCAGGGGAAACGCTCCTTTTGTGTCTATGATAACAGGGGAAACATGGTTTGCTGAAGCTTTTTGGAAGCCTGCTTATCATTGCGGGCTGTGGGGGAATAGCATATTCTAAAATGTGTGGCTGCAGGAAGAGGATTGAGCTTCTGGATGCTCTGGAGAGAATGTGTAATAAGGGAATATATATTTTACTGGGACAGCAGCAGAACACGGTTATATTTCTTAAAAATGTAAGCTGTGGCAATAAGGCTTTTGATGCCGAATTGTCCAGGATGGGAGAGGCTTTGGAAAGACATCTGTACCCGAATGGAGACCTGGCGTGGAGGGCTGGACCTGCAAGCTTTATGGGACAGTATGGTTTCCGCAGAGAGGATTTGGAGCTTATAAATGGGTGCGGGGCTGCTTTTTTTGAAAAAAGCTCAGATGAGATAAGGAACAGTCTTGAGACTAATCTGAAGCTTATTGAGCTGATAAGGGAGCAGGAATTAAGCAGTCAAAGGGAAATCAAAAAGGTGTGGCTCCCAGTAAGCCTTATGGGAGGAATTGCCTGTGTTCTGGTCTTTGCCTGAACAATACACCAAAGGAAAGACGAGGGTAATAATGGAAGTAAGTATAATATTTAAAATAGCAGCAATAGGAATTATTATCACGGTGTTGGGTCAGGTGCTAAAACACAGTGGGAGGGACGAACAGGCATTTTTATTAAGCCTTGTGGGACTTATAATTGTGCTGTTCTGGATTGTTCCTTATATAAGTGAACTGTTTGTAACTATGCAAAATTTATTTACGTTATAGGATTTTATTATGTGGAAGGTTTCTTTAATTGGGGTTACAGCGGTTATTCTGTGCCTTATGCTTAAAAAAGTCAGACCTGAGCTGGCGTCTTTACTGAGCATCACAGCTGGCATAATTATATTTTTCTATTCACTGGCATGTATCTCATCGGTACTGTCCTTTGTCAGGTCGCTTATTGAGCTGCTCCCTATAGATGATTTTTATATTTATGAATTAGTCAAAATGCTTGGAGTAACATATGCAGCGGAGTTTGCAGAAAATATCTGCAAGGATGCAGGATATCAGGCGGTGGCGTGCCAGATAGAGATTTTTGCAAAGCTTACAATCGTCATAATGAGTGTTCCGATTATTAATTCTCTGATTTCAATAGTGGGAGGCATGGGATGAATGACATAATAGGCCAGATAATTGATGAGCTTGGACTTGACAAGCTTGACTCTTACAGTCAGGGCTACATATCAGAGCATACAGGCTTTACGGATATGGTAAGGGAGCTGGTGAGTGGAGACACATCTGTGTTTGAGGCTTTGGGCAGGCAGATTAGGGATGCTGTTACTACTGAGTTTATGCAGACTAAGGAATATATTGCAGGCATGCTTATATTTCTTTTGGTTGCAGCTATGTTTAACAGGATGATTAACAGCAAAAATTCATATCTGAACAGTGTGAGTTTTCTTATGGTATATGGAGCACTTATGCTCATTCTGATGGAGTCGTTTACCAGAATCGAAGCACTTGTCACATCCACAATTGACGGGCTGATTGGTTTTATGAATATGATGATTCCCGTGTATGCCTCCACCCTGGTACTCACAGGCAATATATCTACAGGCTCGGCTTACTATATTTTTTCTTTTTTTTTCCTGTATATAATTGAATGGATTACGAAGCTTGTGCTGGTGCCTGCCACCCAGACTTTTTTGTTTTTGATATTGATAAACAATATGTTTGAGGAGGACAGCCTGTCAAAGCTTGCAGACCTGCTTGAAAAAATTATCAGGTTCCTGTTAAAGCTGTCAACGGCAGCCGTATTTGGAATGGGAGTTGTGCAGAGGATGGTTATGGCGGCAAAGGATGATGTGACAAATTCGCTGGCATTAAAGACCATCAAGGTCATACCGGGAATTGGAAATGCGGTCAGCGCAACAGGGGAGACACTTTTGAGCTGTGGTGTCCTGATAAAAAACTGTGTGGGAGTGGTGGGCGTAATTATTGTTATCTCAATTGTTCTGTCTCCAATAATAAAGCTTATAGTGTTTATACTTGGCTATAAGCTGACCTCAGCAATTGTACAGCCTGTTGCGGATAAGCGCATAGTAGAGGGAGTAAACGGGACTGCAAGGGCAGGGGAACTCTTCTTTGGCATTTTATGCAATATGGCAGTTATATTTATAATAACGGTTTCGATTGTATGTGCGGGGGTGCTGTGATGGGAAAGATTTATATTCTGGTTTTTATAATGATGCTAATTGCTTACCTGTCACCAAAGGATGAGTACAGGAAGCTTTTTCAGTTTTTTGTAGGGGCAATAATGGCAATTGTGCTTATCACACCGGTTTTTGAATGGATAAGCGGCAGGGAGCTGGTATCAGATATGGCTGAGTGGCAGGAAATCCGGGAAAAGGTAGATAGCTTATATTACGAACCAAAACAGGAGGAGGCTTACATATTTAATTATGTCGATGAGCTTGAAAATCAGGGACAAACTGAAGAACTGGAAGTGGAATGATTATCTGATTCTAATCTTATTTGGTGTTCTGCTTATGATTGCAGCAATGCCTGTGTCAAAGAATAAGGAGTCAGGCAGCATGGTGAGTGACAGCATATGGACCAACGAAGCAGCTGGGGATGAGGATGAGAGACTTAAGAATATCCTGTCAAAAATAGATGGGGTGGGTCAGGTGGAGGTCATGATAGCACCAGACAATACAGGTGTTGTCATAGTTGCAGAGGGGGCAGGAGACCCAGTGGTTGAGAAAAATATTTATGACTCTGTGCAGGCATTATTTGATGTGGAAATGCATAAGATTAAAATAGTTAAAATGTCAGAATGAAAGGAACGATTAAATTGAAAACACACAAAAATCAAATTGTAATTACAACATTAGCATTACTTCTGGCTGTAGTGGGATATATAAGCTACGATTATAAGAATTCGGCTTTTGATAAGGAGAGCATTTCTGTGTCGGCAACAGAGCAGGAGGTGGCTGTATATAATGAGGATAATATATCTGACACAGAGGCGGTGCTTAATGCAGGTGAGACAGTTTTGACAAGCGCACAGATTGATTCTGCTGCTACATATTGTGCAGAGGTGAAGCTGAACAGGGAACAGGTCAGGTCTAAGAATAAGGATGCCCTGCTTGAGATAGTCAATAACCAGGCTGTCACAGACGAGCAGAAGCAAAATGCTGTGGATGAGCTGGTGCGCCTGACAGAGGTAGCCCAGATGGAAGCTGACGCAGAGATGCTTCTTGAGGCAAAGGGCTTTGATAATGTGGTTGTCAGCATAAATGATAATTGCTGTGATGTGGTCTTAGACATGGGAGAGGATACAGAGAGTGCCAGAGCACAGGTTGAGGATGTGATTAAGAGAAAAACTGATATAACAGCAGAAAACATCGTAATCACACCGCTAAATGCAGAGTAATAACATGCCAGAATAGTTACTGCCCACATGACTGCCTTATATGTGTGCAGTAACTGTCACAGTCTTTGGAAAATTGCACTAAAATTTAGCCTTTTGCACTTTAATTTTATGGAAAGTGTGGTACAATATTCCCATACCAAAGAAAACGGAGGCTGTGAAAATGAATACTAAAAAAAGAAAAAGTATCGCAACAAAGATAGCTGCCTTAGTGATTGCAGCGGTAGTTATTTCAAATCTTGTAAGTCTTGTTATATGTATCTATTCTGCAAGAGAGCAGATTAGCAAAGCAGTGCAGAATAATATGCTTTCCATGGCAGAGACTTATGCGACAACGGTAAACGGAATACAGGAGCAGCAGGGTGGGGAACCTGTCTCCTATGAGAGATATGTCCAGATACTGAACGGCATACAGGTAAAGGGCATGGACAGCTCATATGTATATGTAGTAGATGAAAATGGCACAATGCTTTACCACCCTACAGAGGACAAGGTGGGACAACCTGTAGAAAATGAGGTTGTAAAGGGACTTGTAGCAGAGCTTGCTGCTGGAAACCATCCAGATCCAGCTGTTGTTGAATATGATTTCAAGGGCGTTACTAAATATGCCGCATATTCAATTACACCACAGAATTATATAGTAGTAGTATCTGCTGACGAGTCAGATGCTTTATCTGGCATCCACAGGGCAACTAATGTGGCAGCAGGAGTGGCTATTGCCATGGTAGTTATAGCAGCAGTTGGTGCTGTCTTATTCAGCAGAAGAATAGCAAGACCACTTGTCAAGGTCAGCGAGCTGGTACATCAGGTGGCGGAAGGCGACTTAAGAGTTGACTTAAGTGGCATGAAGAATTCTAATGATGAGATAGGACTTATTGTAGAGTCAGTAAGAGAGATGAGCGAATCCCTGACCCAGATTGTGGAGGAAATCAGGGAGAAGAGTGATACCATGGCAAAGCAGAGTAACGAGCTTAATGTCACAAGTGAGCAGACTCTTCAGGCAAACAATGAGATTTCCAAGGCTATTGAGGATGTGGCAGAGGGGTCAACAAGCATGGCTACATCTATAACCAGCATCAATAACAATCTTGAGCATATGTCAGATGAGACTAATACAATAGATTCATCTGTTATTGACATAAGGGCACAGGCACTTGATGTAAAGGAACACAGTGCAAATATGAGCGACAAGATGACGAAGATGCAGGGCAGCAGTGCCAAGATGGCAGATGGAATCGCATATATTACAGAGCGTATCCAGAAGGTAAATGAGGTTGTAGGCAAGGTTGGAGACATCATATCTGTAATAGAGGGTATCTCAGGACAGACAAATCTCCTGTCACTCAATGCTTCAATTGAGGCTGCCAGAGCGGGAGAGGCTGGAAAGGGCTTTGCTGTCGTAGCAGATGAAATTCGTGTGCTTTCTGATAATACCAATTCAGAGTTAAATAATATAAAGGAAATCATCGCAGAGCTTGTCAAGGCATGTGAAGAGTGTGTATCTGCATCTGATGTTGTGGTATCTGATAATAAGACCCAGCAGGAAGAGATAGATGAGGTCTTATCAGAGTTTGCGGCTCTTGATTCCCAGATTGAGCTTACTGCACAGAAGGCAGATGAAATCAAAGACCTGGTTGCAGAGATGGTATCTCTAAACTCTAATATTACCCAGAGCAGTGATGGTTTAACTGATGTCAGCTCTTCAAATGCAGCTGCATCTGAGGAGGTTACTGCAAATATTCAGGAGCTTAATGCAATGATGAATGGTGTGGCAAATATAGCAAATGAGATGAACGAGCACACAAAGCACATGACTGATGCGCTTAAATTCTTTAAATAAATTGCAGGAAAAATACATAATATCTAAGGTTATGCTTATAGTCGGGCATTGAAATATATGAAAAATTAAGATATACTATATTTTGATTTTTTGTGTGGAGGAAATATAAGTGGGAAACCTTAGAAGTGAAATAGAAAAAAGAAGAACCTTTGCGATTATATCACATCCGGATGCTGGTAAGACAACTCTGACAGAGAAATTCCTTCTCTATGGAGGAGCTATTAATCTTGCAGGCTCCGTAAAGGGTAAGGCTACTGCCAGACATGCAGTATCTGACTGGATGGAGATAGAGAAGCAGAGAGGTATTTCGGTTACATCGTCTGTTCTTCAGTTTAATTATGATGGATATTGTATCAATATTCTGGATACACCGGGACATCAGGATTTCTCTGAGGATACTTACAGAACTTTGATGGCTGCGGATTCCGCAGTAATGGTTATAGATGCCAGCAAGGGTGTTGAGGCACAGACCAGAAAGCTTTTTAAGGTATGTGTTATGCGTCATATTCCTATTTTTACATTCATTAATAAGATGGATCGTGACGCAAACGATACCTTTGAGCTGCTTGACGATATAGAAAAGGAACTGGGCATTGCAACCTGTCCTATTAACTGGCCTATAGGCTCTGGAAAAGAGTTTAAGGGTGTGTATGACAGGGAGAAGCGTGAGGTTATGACCTTTGCAGATACTCTTAAGGGTACCAAGGAAGGCTCAGAAAAGATTATCTCTATAGATGATGCTGCTCTTGAGGATGAGATTGGCAGTGATTTTAAGGCTCAGCTCTTAGATGAGATAGAGCTTTTGGATGGTGCCAGCGCAGAGTTTGACATGGAGAAGGTTACAAAAGGAGAGCTTTCACCTGTATTTTTCGGCTCTGCCCTGACTAATTTTGGTGTAGAGACATTTTTGCAGCATTTCCTTAAGATGACATATGCACCAATGGCAAGAAAAGCAGATGTGGGAATGATAGACCCATTTTCTGAGGATTTTTCAGCATTTGTATTTAAGATTCAGGCAAATATGAATAAAAACCACAGAGACAGAATTGCTTTTATGAGAATATGTTCAGGCAAGTTCACCGCAGGCATGGAAGTATACCATGTGCAGGGCGGTAAGAACCTTAAGCTTGCCCAGCCACAGCAGATGATGGCGGATGAGAGAAAGATGGTTGAGGAAGCCTATGCAGGAGATATTATAGGTATTTTTGACCCGGGTATTTACTCAATTGGTGATACACTTACTACAGCCAAGGAAAAATTTGCATTTGAGGGAATACCTACCTTTGCACCGGAGCATTTTGCCAGAGTCAGACTTGTGGATTCCATGAAGAGAAAACAGTTTGTCAAGGGTGTTACACAGATTGCCCAGGAGGGTGCTATCCAGATATTCCAGGAATACAAGGGCGGCATGGAAGAGATTATTGTCGGTGTTGTAGGTGTGCTTCAGTTTGATGTATTAAAATTCAGACTGGAAAATGAGTACAATGTGGAAATCAGACTTGAGAATCTCCCATATGAGCATATCAGATGGATTGAAAACAAGGATGAGGTGGATGTAGACCGCATTTCAGGAACCAGCGATATGAAGAAGGTTATTGATATGAAGGGTAATCCATTGCTTGTATTCGTTAACGAGTGGAGCATTGGAATGACTCTTGACAGAAATGAAGGACTTGTCCTCGCTGAGTTTGGCAGAAATTAACAGATGTTATTTTAATGCAATTTATTTTGTTATGTGAGTTGACTGAAAGTTAAATAATGCATATAATTAAGACAGTTGCTTAGGCAGCTGTCTTTTTCTCTTTTTTAAAACAAGTTACCAAATAATATCATGCTGTCAGAAAGTCAGGTCTGGCATTTATTCCAATTTTTTAGTTGACAAGGAAATAAAAGTATAATAGTATAATTACAAGAGACGAACAAATGTTCGTAGGATGATAAGGAGATTAATATGGCAAAGGAAGATAAACTTAAAGCATTAGATGCGGCAATAGCACAGATTGAGAAGCAGTACGGAAAAGGTTCAGTGATGAAGCTTGGTGAGAATACTGCAAATATGAATATAGAGACTGTTCCAACTGGTTCATTGAGCCTGGATATTGCTCTGGGAATCGGCGGACTTCCAAAGGGAAGAATTATCGAGGTATACGGACCTGAATCATCTGGTAAGACAACAGTTGCACTTCACTGTATAGCTGAGGTGCAGAAGCGTGGAGGTATAGCAGGATTTATTGATGCTGAGCATGCCTTAGATCCTGTATATGCAAAGAATATCGGAGTAGACATTGATAACCTCTACATATCACAGCCAGACTGTGGAGAGCAGGCTCTTGAGATTACAGAGACTATGGTTCGCTCAGGTGCTGTTGATATAATCGTAGTTGACTCTGTTGCTGCTCTTGTTCCAAAGGCTGAGATTGATGGAGATATGGGTGATTCCCATGTTGGACTTCAGGCAAGACTTATGAGCCAGGCTTTGAGAAAGCTCACTGGTGTAATCAGCAAGTCTAACTGTACAGTTATATTTATCAACCAGCTCCGTGAGAAGGTGGGCGTTATGTTTGGTAATCCGGAGACTACAACAGGTGGACGTGCGCTTAAATTCTACTCATCAGTCAGACTTGATGTAAGACGTGTAGAGTCATTAAAGCAGGCAGGTGAAGTGATTGGAAACCATGTAAGGGTTAAAATCGTAAAGAACAAGGTTGCACCACCATTTAAGGAAGCAGAGTTTGATATTATGTTCGGACAGGGAATATCAAGAGAGGGCGATTTGCTGGATTTAGCTGCCAAGGTAGACATTATCAATAAATCGGGAGCGTGGTATGCTTATGAGGGTGAGAAGATAGGTCAGGGACGTGAGAATGCTAAGACATATCTCAGGGAAAATCCTGAATTTGCCGCTATGATAGACCAGAAGGTTCGTGATTTCTACTTTGCAAAGGATGACGAGGAAGACGCAGAGGCTGCAAAGGAAGAGGAAGCTTCAGAAAAATAATTACAGAGGAAGCCTATGGTTTTAGTTAATAATTATGAACCTGTGGGCAAGGGGAAGTACCGCACAGTTTTTGATAATGGGGTAACATGTGTACTATACAGGTCGGAAGCTGTGCGGCTTTCTATTAAGGCTGGATGCTCTATAAGTGATGAGGATTATGACTATCTGATTGAGGAGATTATTGGCAAGAGAGCAAAGAAACGTGCAATGCATATCTTGGAGCAGATGGACAGGACAGAGCAACAGCTGAGAGAAAAGCTTGCCAAAAGTGAATACCCGCAGGAATGTATAGATGATGCCATTGAATATGTCAAAAAATACAGGTACCTGGATGATGAACGCTTTGCATCAGACTATATCAGGTATCATCAGGAGAAGCTGAGCCGACAGCAGCTGTCTGTTAAGCTCCTTCAAAAGGGCATAAGCAGGGAAATAGTAACAAATGCCCTTGAGTTGGAATACGAGGCAGATGACGGCATAAAAATACGCAGTCTGTTGGAAAAGAAGCACTTTGACCCTGAAAATACAGACAGGAAGGAAAGCAATAAGATATATCAATACATACTCAGACGTGGTTTTAAAAGCAGTGATATATTGCGGGAAATGAGGGCGTTTAGTGAAAATTGCACAATATGTTGAGCATAAAAAGAGGATTGACTACTATATTGCTTGACATAATATGCATAAACAGTTAAAATTTAATTGTTGTTAATTATGACAGAAAAGGTGTAAAAGCTTGTTATATTACAATGAAAATTTAATAAAGGAGGTGCTCCTGTAATGCTACAAATTATCATTACTGCTGTAGTGTCCGTCCTTGTAACTGCTATTGTTGTATGGTTTATAGCTGCTTCATATCAGAAGAATTCGGCAAAGTCCAAAATTGGAAATGCAGAAGAAAAAGCTAGGGGAATCATTGATGATGCTGTTAAGACTGCTGAGGAGAAAAAGCGAGAATCTATGCTCGAGATTAAAGAAGAGTCTATTAAGGCTAAGAATGATCTCGATAAAGAGATTAAAGAGCGTAGAGCAGAAATCCAGAAGAACGAGCGCAGAATCGTCCAGAAGGAAGAAAATCTCGATAAAAAGCTTGAAGCTATTGAAAAGCGTGAGAGCAATTTCGCAGTGAAGGAAGAGGAATTAAAGAAGCAGAAAATTGAGATTTCAAAGCTAAATGAGCAACGTATACAGGAACTGGAAAGAATTTCAGGACTGACCTCCGAACAAGCAAAAGAATACCTCTTAAAAACCATTGAAGAAGATGTAAAACTTGATACTGCAAAAATGATTAAAGAAATGGAAAACAAGGCTAAGGAAGAGGCTAACAAAAAAGCCAAGGACTATGTGGTTACTGCTATCCAGAAATGTGCAGCAGACCATGTGTCTGAGACAACAATCTCTGTTGTTCAGCTTCCTAACGATGAAATGAAGGGTAGAATCATTGGCCGTGAGGGTAGAAATATCCGAACACTTGAGACCATGACAGGCGTAGATCTTATTATTGATGACACACCTGAAGCTGTTATTTTATCAAGTTTTGATCCAATCCGAAGAGAAGTCGCAAGAATCGCTTTGGAGAAATTAATTGTTGATGGCCGTATTCATCCAGCTCGTATTGAAGAGATGGTTGAGAAGGCTCAAAAAGAAGTTGAGACAATGATACGTGAAGAAGGTGAGGCCGCTACATTAGAGGTAGGCATTCATGGTATTCACCCAGAATTGGTTCGTCTGCTTGGAAAGATGAAGTTCAGAACAAGCTACGGACAGAATGCATTAAAGCATTCGATTGAAGTTGCACAACTCACAGGTTTGCTTGCTGCTGAGATAGGTGAAGATGTAAGAATGGCGAAGCGTGCCGGACTTTTACATGATATTGGTAAGGCTGTCGACCATGAAATGGAAGGCTCACATATCCAGCTTGGAGCAGAATTGTGTAGAAAATACAAGGAATCTGCCTTAGTGATTAATGCAGTAGAATCACATCATGGCGATGTTGAACCTGAATCTTTGATTGCATGTCTTGTACAGGCGGCTGATACAATCAGTGCAGCAAGACCTGGTGCTAGAAGAGAGACAATTGAAACATATTCTAACCGTTTACAGCAGTTAGAGGAAATTACAAATGGTTATAAGGGCGTTGAAAAATCTTTTGCTATTCAGGCAGGAAGAGAAGTTCGAATTATGGTAGTTCCTGAACAAGTCAGCGATGCAGATATGGTATTGATGGCTAGAGATATTTCTAAGCAGATTGAATCTGAATTAGAGTATCCAGGACAAATCAAGGTAAATGTAATACGTGAGTCACGTGTTGTTGACTACGCAAAGTAATTACGAACCTTTAAACTGGAAAGCGGGATTGTTAATCCCTATGCTTTCCAGTTTTTTTACAATATAGAGAAAATGGTTTTGGTTGGGTTATGGGAGAAAATACTGGAAATGTAAATATGGAAGCACAAAAACAGATAAAGGTTTTTGTATCTTCTGATGAAATGGAAGTAAAAATTAATATTCCTGTCGTTTATGAGTCAGACATGGAGCCATACATATTTTCAAGGGATGAGATTCTGGATGCTTTAGAGCAGAAGGAAGTCAAGTTTGGAATTGACAAAGAGGCAATCGAAAAGATTGTGGATGAAAAAATGTATGGTCAGGACATCACAGTCGCACATGGCGTAATGCCAGAGGATGGAGTGGATGCAAAGTTTGACTTTTATTTTGATACAGATTTGACAAGCAAGCCAATGATAAGGGAGGATGGTACTGCTGATTACTGGAGTATTCATCTTGTGGAGCTTGTTAAGAAGCGTCAGGTTGTAGCCAGATATTGCAAAGCTAAGCCTGGCAAGGATGGCATGACAACAAAGGGAAAGGTTGTCAGAGGTAAAAATGGAAGAGAACTGCCACCTATAACGGGTCATGGATTTTATAAGATAGATGATAATAATCTGTATGTATCTGATATAGATGGAAAAATTGAATATACAAATAAGAAAATTCTGATTATGCCAGTATATGAGATATATGGCGATGTCTGTATGAAGACTGGCAATATTTCCTTTAAGGGGGATGTCATCATACACGGAAATGTCAGAAAGGGTATGGCTGTCGAGTCATCGGGCACGGTGACTGTTGATGGTGTGGTTGAAGCTGCTGATATTATTGCAGAAAAGGGTATACTGATAAGAGGCGGCGTGCAGGGTGGCAAACGTGCAAACATTATTTCAAAGGCAGATATTAATGCTGGCTTTATAGAATATGCAAATGTTGAGGCAGAGGGCTCCATAACAGCTGATTCTATCTTAGACAGCACAGTGGTGAGCCACGATACAATCACGGTACAGGGCTCAAATGCAAGTATAGTAGGCGGAAGTGCCTATGCTGCATCAGGAGTCATAGCAAGCTCGGTGGGAAACAGGCATGGCGTAAAGACTGAGATAACATCAGGAAAACCTATGAATCTCATTCAGGAAATGTTTATGCTCCAGTCCCAGGTCTATGATGATAAGTCACTGGTTGTCAAAATCGAGACTGCCTTAAACAATGCACAGAAGAATTATAAAGATGGTCAGATGACTCAAAAGCAAAATATTGCCAGAATGGAGCTTTTGCGTGCAAAGGTATCCAAGCAGGCAGATATTGCAAGAAACAGTGCCAGACTTGACTATATAAATACCATAATGGATAAGGCAAGGGGCGCAACAATAAGAGTCGAGAAAGAAATCTTTCAGGGAAGTGTTATCTCAATAGACGGACAGAAGACTACTCTGGAGCAGAAGCAAGGCGGTGTTGAGTTTGTCCAGACTGACAAAAATCTTAGAATGTATTCATTGGCAGCGATGGAAGCAGGTGGAGTAATATGATAGACAGAGTAAAGAGATTAAAGCGTGACCTTGTATACAAGGGAAGCATATTAGACATATATAAGGACACAATGGAGCTTCCTAATGGTAAGACAGAGGAATGGGACTTTGTAGCTCACAGAATGGGGGCTGCGGCTGTTTTGCCAGTACTGCCTGATGGAAGAATAGTGATGGTGAGGCAATACCGCAATGCACTTGAGAGGGAGACACTTGAGATTCCGGCAGGCTGCAGGGATAGTCTCACAGAGGATACCAGGGTCAGTGCTGCCAGAGAGTTAGAAGAGGAGACAGGATATTCAAGTGATGACATAAGTTTTCTTATATCACTCAGGACAACCGTTGCATTCTGCAACGAGTCTATTGATGTATATCTGGCAAAGAATTTGAAAAAGGGTGCGCAGCACCTGGATGATGCAGAGTCGATTGATGTAGAGATTTACACTGTGGATGAGCTTTGCGATATGATATATGCTGGAAAGCTTCAGGACTCAAAGACGGTTGCGGCTATTCTGGCATACTCAAATATGGTCAATAAGTAGTCTGTGGAATGATTAGGCTAGTAAAAAACAAGCTGCACATGGTTCGATATAAAGAGCCGTGTGCAGCTTGTTTGATTACTACTATTAATTCATCTCAGCAATAGTATATATAAGCTTTTCTGAATCTTCCCATCCAAGACAAGGGTCTGTAATAGACTTGCCATATACATGCTCGCCAATCTTCTGGCTGCCTTCCTCTATATAGCTTTCAATCATTAGTCCCTTGACAAGAGTTTTGATTTCAGGGCAGATTGACCTGTTGTGCATTACTTCCTTTGCAATTCTAATCTGTTCCTTGTATTTTTTGCCTGAATTAGAATGGTTAGTGTCGATAATGCAGGCTGGGTTGACTAAATCCATCTTTGCATACATATCATTGAGACGAATCAAATCCTCATAGTGGTAATTGGTTGTTGTATTGCCATGCTTGCTGACAGCACCACGCAGTACTACATGAGTGAGAGGGTTTCCTGTTGTCTCTACCTCGTATCCACGGTATACAAAATGGTGTGGATGCTGGGCTGCATATACTGAATTTAACATAACGGAGAAATCTCCACTGGTAGGATTTTTCATTCCACTTGCTACGTCAAAACCACTTACGGTGAGACGGTGCTGCTGATCCTCTACAGAACGGGCTCCGATTGCAACATATGAAAGGATGTCCTCCACATATCCCCAGTTTTCAGGGTAGAGCATTTCATCTGCACATGTGAGTCCGCTTTCGTTTACAGCACGGATGTGCATTTTTCTCATTGCTATAAGACCCTCTATCATATCAGGTGCCTTTTCAGGGTCTGGTTGTGAAGCAATTCCCTTGTAGCCCTCGCCAGTGGTACGAGGCTTGTTAGTATATATTCTAGGGATGATAATTACCTTATCCTTGACGTCATCCTGAATCTTTGTGAGCCTGCTTACATAATCGCATACAGAATCTTCGTTATCAGCAGAGCATGGTCCGATAATCAGTAGAAATCTATCATCCTTTCCTGTGATAACATCTGAAATCATTGCATCACGCTGTTTTTTTAATTCTGTAAACTCCTTTGATACAGGGTACTGTTCCTTAATCTCAGCAGGAGTTGGAAGCTGATTTAAAAATGTGAAACTCATAAGTAACTCCTTTCTTTTTACAAAAATAAATGATAATGTAAAAATATGTCGATGTCAATTTGCAATAGACCATTTAAACCGCTATAATTAGATAAAAAAATTATGCTTTTAATAAGGAGAAGTTATGATATGGATTATACAATGTGGCTGTCACTTGTGCTCTGTGCAGCAGCACTTGCAGTGATACTTATAAAAAGAAAGAAGTAAATAGTACGCTTGGAATTGACATGTATAACAGCTTTGTGATATTTTAGTATAGTTGATTAGCTTAAGCGCAGGCAGTCGTAGTTTAATGGATAGAATACGGGACTCCGACTCCCGGGATACGGGTTCGATTCCCGTCGAGTGCACTAATTTTTTAGGCATCTGCCCTGCAAGAGGATAGTTGAGATAAGGTGAGATAAACGGAGGATTTCCAATGAAAGACTTTTTAAAGAAAATAGATATTGATAAAATTAAAAATTTTTGTATAGAGAAAAAAAGATATATAGGGGCAGCTGGACTGTTTGTTGTTTTTGTGCTTGTACTTGCATTTATGGCAAAGCCGTCAAATAACAGACATACAGAGGGCAGCACAGAGTCAACAGCTAGTGTGGCTGAAAGCTTTGATTTTGAGAAGGATTATTCTGTAGACAGTGACGAGGCGATAACTACGCTTCTAAACAATTACTATACCGCATATGCGGCAGATGATTTAGACACTCTGGAAAAGCTTGCATACCCACTCAGCAACAATGAGAAGAGCTATATTGGTGTCCTCAGCCAGTATTATGAGTCAATCCAGAATATCAAATATTACAGCAAGGCAGGACTTAGCGATGGCTCTTATTTTGTATCTGTATATAACGAAATCAAATTCTATGGAGTAGATACACTTGCGCCAACACTTGATTTCTTCTATGTAGAGACAGATGCAGATGGCAATATGTATATCAACAATCTCTACAGCATATTTAATCTGAGCTTTGTAGAGAACACAATGGACCCGGATGTCTATGCAGTTGTGCAGAAATATATGCAGCAGGAGGATTTCGTATCATTACAGCAGGAGGTGCAGACCAAATATAATGAGGCTCTGACAGCAGATGCAAATCTGGCAAATATGATACAGTCTACACTGGATGGAGCCATAAAGCAGTGGGCTGCATCAATCAATACAATACAGGATTCAACAGAGAACAGCACAGAGGCAGTTCCAGAGACTGAGGCACCTGTAGATGATGGTACAGCAGTAGATGACACCGCAACAGATGATACAGTGGCAGATGACCAGGCGACAGATGACGGAGCAGCAGACCAGACAACAGATGCTGCAACAGAT
>CAVKUD010000054.1:0-15200 GCA_963659315.1 Senegalimassilia sp.
ATGCCCGCATGTGTAATGCCAGCGTAGTTCTTGGCTCTGCAACCCCTTCAGTAGACAGCTACTACAATGCCCAGACTGGCAGATACAAGCTTCTGGAGCTTAAGACCAGAGTGGAGGAGAAGCCACTGCCTGACTGTGAGGTCATTGACTTAAGGCAGGAGCTTAAAAATGGCAACCGCTCAATTCTAAGCTTAAGACTGCAGGAGCTTATGGAGGACAGACTTAAGAAGAGACAGCAGACCATGCTCTTTATAAACAGGCGCGGTGTGGCAGGATTTATGTCGTGCAGAGCCTGCGGATATGTGGTAAAATGTCCCCATTGTGATGTCTCTTTAAGCCAGCACAACAATGGCAGGATGGTATGCCACTACTGCGGCTATGAGGAGCCTGTGCCTAGAGTATGCCCAAGCTGTGGGTCTAAATATATAAGCGGCTTTAAGGCTGGCACCCAGAAGATTGAAGAGATAGTGCAGAAGAGGTTCCCACAGGCAAAAATCCTGCGCATGGATTTTGATACTACAAGGACAAAGGACTCTTATGAGAAAATCCTGCAGGCCTTTGCAAACAATGAGGCAGACATACTAATAGGTACCCAGATGATTGTAAAGGGACATGATTTCCCTAATGTGACCCTGGTAGGAGTGCTTGCGGCAGATATGTCCCTGCATATCAGTGATTTTCATGCAGCAGAGCGCACCTTTGAGCTTCTCACCCAGGCAGTGGGCAGGGCAGGCAGAGGAAAAGAGCCAGGGCAGGCAGTTATTCAGACCTATGACCCTGAAAATTACGCCATACAGGCAGCAAAAAAGCAGGACTATGAAGAGTTTTATAATCAGGAGATAGAGTACAGACAGATGTTATATTATCCGCCAATCTGGAATCTTCTGCTTATCCACATACAGTCAACTGACCAGTATACAAATGACAGGGCAGCAGAGGAGCTTTTTAAATGCTGTGACAGCTTTATAAGGGAGCAGGGACAAAAGACCCAGCTTGTGGGTCCTGCAGATGCGGCAGTAGCTAAAGTGAATGATATATACCGCAAGGTAATATACATAAAGACCAGGGAATATGATGCTCTGGTCAATATAAAAGACAAAATAGAAAAATATGTAAAGGATAATCCAGCATACAAAAATGTGTCGGTGCAGTTTGATTTTAACCCGACCAGCGGATTTTAAAGGAGGAAATATGGCACTTAGAACTATCAGAATACAGGGAGACCCTGTACTTGAGAAAAAATGCAGAGAGATAACAGAGATGACACCTAAGATTAAGGAACTCATAGATGACATGCTTGAGACTATGTATGACGCTATGGGAGTTGGACTTGCAGCACCACAGGTAGGTATCTTAAAGAGACTTGTGGTAATTGATATAGGTGAGGGACCTATCGTAATGATTAACCCTGTCATTATAGAGACAGCTGGCGAGCAGACAGGAGACGAGGGCTGCTTAAGCCTTCCGGGAAAAGCAGGCTGCGTCACCAGACCAAATTATGTTAAGGCACGTTTCCTTGGCGAAGACATGGAAGAGTATGAGATTGAGGGTGAAGAGCTTCTTGCAAGAGCAATCTGCCATGAGCTTGACCATCTTGATGGACATATGTATACAGAAAAAGTGGAAGGACCTCTCCATGAAGTAAAATACGAGGAGGACTAGGCATGAGAGTAGTATTTATGGGAACCCCTGATTTTGCAGTGGGTACTCTTGAGGCAATCATAGAGGCAGGACATGAGGTGGCACTTGTTGTCACCCAGCCTGACAAACCAAAGGGCAGGGGCAATGTCATGCAGTGCTCACCTGTAAAGGAGTGCGCACTTGCACATAATCTGCCTGTATTTCAGCCTAAAAAAATCAGGGAAAGTGAAAATGTGGAGTATGTCAGGGGCTTTAATCCGGACATAATAATAGTAGTGGCATTCGGACAGATTCTCTCAAAGGATATTCTCGATATGCCAAAATATGGCTGTGTGAATGTGCATGCTTCCCTCCTGCCAAAATACAGAGGCTCTGCTCCAATCCAGTGGGCAGTAATCAATGGCGATGAGGTGACTGGTGTGACTACCATGAGGCTTGACGAGGGAGTTGACACTGGTGACATGATTGCCAAGCGTCAGGTAAGACTTGCTGAGGACGAGACAGGTGGCAGCCTTTTTGACAAGCTGGCAGTAGTAGGAGCTGAGCTGTGTGTCGAGACTATGAAGATGATAGAGGATGGCACTGCTGAGTACACACCACAAAACAGTGAGGAGTCAACCCATGTGGGCAAGATAAGCAAGGAGCTTGGCTCAATAGACTGGACAAGACCGGCAGTTGAGATAGAAAGACTTATCAGAGGACTTAATCCATGGCCAAGTGCATACACAAATCTTAATGGAAAGAGCTTTAAAATCTGGAAGGCAGCAGTTATTTCAGGAGAGAATGAGTATGAGCCAGGCTGTATCTATAAGGTGACAAAGGATGCAATGTGCGTTCAGACCGGCGATGGTGCCCTGTCACTTCTTGAGGTGCAGCTGGAGGGCAAAAAACGAATGGAAGTTGATGCTTTCCTGCGAGGCAATCAGGTGGAAGAGGGTACATTCTTCCGCAAATAGCCGAATTATATAGTGCAGTCTGTTTAATTATGCAGGCTGTATATTTAAAACCATATGACAAAGTATAGCAAATATTAAGGAGGCAGATTATGGGTTACGGATATATCTATTGGGATCCAACTTATATTTTAGTTGTAATAGGTGCGATTATATGTATGGCAGCATCTGCAAAGGTTAAAACTACATTTAATAAATATTCAAAATACAGGAGTATGTCTGGCATGACTGGTGCCCAGGCAGCGCAGAGAATCTTAAATGCAGCAGGAATATATGATGTGAGAATACAGCATATATCTGGAAATCTGACAGACAATTACAATCCGTCAAACAAGACACTTAATCTGTCTGACACTGTGTGCAATTCCACATCAGTTGCAGCAGTTGGTGTGGCAGCCCATGAGTGTGGTCATGCTATCCAGCATGCAAAGGGCTATGCACCTCTTAGCTTTAGAAGTGCGCTGGTGCCTGTAGCCAATATCGGTTCAACACTTGCCTGGCCTCTTATAATCATAGGAGCGCTTTTTAATAACAGGATGTCAATGACACTTATTGAGGCTGGTATTATTTTATTTTCACTTGCTGTACTTTTCCAGCTTGTGACCCTGCCTGTAGAGTTTAATGCTTCAAGGCGTGCCATGGTTATGCTCAGAGAACAGGCAATCCTTGGGGACCAGGAGCTTAGCATGACCAGAAAGGTTTTAACAGCAGCCGCACTTACCTATGTAGCAGGAGCAGCATCTGCAATTCTTCAGCTGCTCAGAATTATTTTACTATTTGGAGGAAGAAACGACCGTGACTGATTCTGTCAACACAAGAGAGCTGGTTTTGGAGATGCTCATTGAAATAATAGAAAAAAATCAGTACAGCCATCTGGTCTTAAGGGACGTATTAGACAAATACCAGTACTTAAGCAAGCAGGAAAGAGCCTTTATGACAAGACTTACAGAGGGCACCCTGGAGCATCTGATTGAGCTTGACTATATCATAGATTCATTTTCAAAGACCAAGGTTAAAAAGATGAAGCCTATGATCAGGACGATAATCAGGATGAGCGTATACCAGATAAAGTATATGGACTCTGTGCCAGATTCTGCGGTATGCAATGAGGCTGTCAAGCTTGCAAAAAGACATGGCTTTGGCCAGCTATCAGGCTTTGTAAACGGAGTGCTGAGAAATATTTCAAGAAATATATCTGATGTCAAATATCCTGATAAAAAGGATATGGCGAGATACCTGGAGGTCAGATATTCTATGCCGCAGTGGATTGTAAAGCAGTGGGCTGCTGATTATGGCATGGAAAAGGCAGAGCAGATACTTAAGGGCTTTGACAGGGAAAATCCATTGTCTATCAGGACAAATACCTTAAAATGCACCCCGGAGGAGCTGAAGGAAAGGCTTAAAGCAGAGGGTGTCACAGTAGAGCCTGTAAAGGATTTGGACTATGCCTTTTATATATCAGGCTTTGACTATCTAAACAGTCTAAAGAGCTTTGAGGATGGTTTGTTCTATGTGCAGGATGTCAGCTCCATGATGGTTGCTGAGCTTGCTGCGCCAAAGGAGAATGATTATATAATTGATGTCTGTGCAGCCCCTGGCGGCAAGAGCAGCCACCTGGCAGAAAAGCTAAAGGGCACAGGCATGGTAGAGGCCAGAGACCTGACAGATTACAAGGTTGACTTAATCAGGGATAATATTGCAAGGCATGAGCTTAAAAACATGAAAGCAGTCCTCATGGATGCTACCCAGTATGATGAGGCATCTGTAAATAAAGCAGATGTGTTGATTTGTGATCTGCCATGCTCAGGACTTGGGGTGCTTGGCAGAAAAACAGACATACGCTATAAGATAAGCCGTGAGCAGGAAAAAGAGCTTGTAGAGCTTCAGAGACAGATACTCGATACAGTGCATCAGTATGTAAAGCCAGGCGGAACCCTGGTATATAGTACATGCACTATTGATAAAATGGAAAATGAGGATAATGTCAGATGGTTTGCTGACAAGTACAGGGATTTTGTTTTAAAAGAGGAAAGACAGCTATTGCCAGGCCAGCTTGGTGGAGATGGATTTTTCCTGGCGAGGTTTATCAGGGAGAAATAATGGATAAGGTAAACGAAAATAAGGTGGATGAAAATAGGATAGACATAAAATCCATGAACCTAAATGAATTAAAGGATTTCATGGTTCAGATAGGAGAAAAACCATTCAGGGCAAAGCAGATATATGAGTGGCTTCACATAAAGCATGTGGAGAGCTTTGATGAGATGACAAATATCTCAAAGAAGCTTATAGAGAGCTTAAAGGAAAAATGCCAGCTTGTTTCCCTCAAAAAAGAAGAGGTGCAGATTTCAAAAATCGATGGCACCAGAAAATATCTCTTTTCACTGGAGGATGGCAATGTAATAGAGAGTGTGCTGATGAGATATAAGCATGGCAACTCAGTCTGCATATCATCCCAGGTGGGCTGCAGGATGGGCTGCAGGTTCTGCGCCTCAACCCTTGATGGGCTGGTGAGAGGGCTGAGACCCTCTGAGATGGTTGACCAGATATATAAAATCGGCACTGATATAGGCGAGCGCATATCAAACGTGGTTGTCATGGGAACAGGCGAGCCTATGGACAACTTTGATAATTTAATCAAATTCATAGAGCTTTTGACAGATGAAAACGGACTCAATATCAGCCAGAGAAACCTGACAGTGTCTACCTGCGGCATAGTGCCAAGGATGAAGGAGCTTGCAGACATGAAGCTTTCCATCACACTTGCTCTTTCCCTCCACGCTTCTAATCAGGAGAAGCGAAAGTCCCTTATGCCCATAGCAAACAGCTATGACATACATGAGGTGGTGAATGCCTGTAAATATTATTTTGACCAGACCGGCAGGAGAGTCACATTTGAGTACAGCCTTGTGGGAGGAGTCAACGATTCCGACGAGGATGCAGCGGAGCTTTCAGCCCTGGTAAAGGGCATAAACTGCCATATAAACCTTATACCTGTGAACCCGATTAAGGAGAGAGATTATGTCTCTTCAAATACCCAGGTTGTGCAGGCATTTAAAAATAAGCTTGAGAAAAACGGCATAAATGCCACAGTGCGCCGTTCGCTTGGTGAGGACATAGATGGAGCCTGCGGACAGTTAAGACGTAAACATATTAGTAAGGATGCATAAGCTAAAAGCTTGTTCTTTTCCCTGTGTTATGATAAAATGCACAAGGAAATAAACAAAGGATACACTTTGATTATGAGAAAGGAAATGACTAGATGAAGACCTTTTCCATTACGGATACGGGTGTCACTCGTGAAATGAATCAGGATTATTATTTTGCGACAGATACCAATCTGGGGAATCTTCCAAATCTGTTTATCGTAGCAGACGGAATGGGTGGTCATAAGGCAGGAGATTATGCCTCAAGACACACAATAGAGAGAGTAGTTGCGTCGATATCGAGAAACAGCAGTGATGAACCAGTGACCATCATACAAGAGGCAATCAGCAAGGCAAATGAGCTTCTGGTAGCCGAATCAAATGAGGACGAGACTAAAAGTGGCATGGGGACTACTCTGGTTATTGCAACACTTGTTGGTGATAAGCTTATAGTTGCAAATGTCGGTGACAGCAGACTATATGTTATCAGTGATATGGTTCGTCAGATTACAAGGGACCATTCGCTTGTAGATGAAATGGTCAGACTGGGGGAGCTTAATCCCTCAGAGGCAAGATCTCATCCGGATAAAAACATTATAACCAGGGCAATCGGTGCGCAGAAAAATGTGAAGGCTGATTTCTTTGAGGTTGAGCTTGCGAAGGACGATTATATACTTATGTGTACAGACGGACTTACCAATATGGTGAGAGATGAAGAAATCCTTGATATTGTCCGTTCGGATAAGGAGCCGGAGGCAATTGCGCAGAAGCTTGTCAAAATGGCAAATGACAATGGTGGACGGGACAATATTACAGTTACAATTATAAAACCATTTTAATGAGGTGAAAGAATGTTAAACGTTGGCATGTTTTTAGCAGATAGATACGAGATACTTGGTAAGGTCGGCGCAGGCGGAATGTCTGATGTATACAAGGCAAAGGATCATATACTGAGCAGAATCGTTGCAATAAAGGTACTTAAATCAGAGTTTTCTGAGGATCGTACATTTGTCACAAAATTCCGTACAGAGGCTCAGTCAGCAGCAGTACTTGAGCATCCAAATATTGTGAATATCTATGATGTAGGAAGTGAGGATGGACTCTACTATATCGTTATGGAATATGTAGAGGGTATTACCTTAAAGACATATATTGAGAAAAAGGGACAGCTCTCTTTCAAGGAGTCTGCAAGTATTGCGATTCAGGTTGCAAGAGGTATTGAGGCTGCCCATGGCAAAAATATCATCCACAGGGATATAAAGCCGCAGAATATCATGATTTCCACAGATGGCAAGGTAAAGGTCACAGACTTTGGCATTGCAAAGGCTGCTTCCTCAAATACCATAAGCTCTGATGTGATGGGGTCTGTACACTATGCTTCACCTGAGCAGGCGAGAAATGGCTTTATAGATGCCAGAAGTGATGTATATTCACTGGGTATCGTAATGTATGAGATGATTACAGGACGTGTGCCTTTTGACGGGGATACAACAGTGGCAGTTGCCATCCAGCACTTGCAGGAGGAGATTGTAAAGCCGTCTGTATATGCTCCGAATATCCCAGTCAGCTTTGAGGGAATCATATTAAAATGTACCCAGAAGACACCTGACCGCAGATACCAGAGCATGGCAGAGCTTTTGAACGATCTGAGACATTCACTGACAAATCCAAACGAGAATTTTGTAGTGATTGCACCTTTAGTTGACAACAGCAAGACCAAGGTTATTGCCGAGGAGGACTTAAAGACCATAAAGGAGAGAGGCTTTGCAGCAGAGGATGCGGCTTTGCCAGAGGATGAGACAGACTCAGAGGATATAGATGATGATGACGAAGAGGATGATGGCGATGACGATAAGCTCTTAAATCCTAAGATGGATAAGGCTGTCACTATCATGGGAATTGTCACAGCGGTTATTATTTTAATAGTAGTGGTATATCTGATTGGAAGTATTTTTGGACTCTTCAGATTTGGCTCATCAAAAAATACAGAGACAGAAACTGAGACCCAGACAGAGACTGAAACAGAGATTGAGATGATTAAAATTGTCGGAATGACTGTGGATGATGCACAGGCAAAGCTTAAGGACAATGGTATCACTATCGTGGTTTCAGGAACACAGGAATCAGATGAGGCAGAGGGAACTATTCTCTCACAGGATCCGAAAGAGGGAAGCATGATAGCAGCAAACTCAACTGTAAAGGTTGTAATTGCAGGTCAGAGCACAACTGAGGCAGACGAGCTTGACGTGCCAAGCGTAGTTGGAAAGACTAAGAGCGAAGCTGAGACAGCAATCAAGAATGCCAAGTTTAACTACAAAGAGAAATATGAGTACAGTGCAGATGTGGCAGCAGACGTGGTTATCTCACAGACACCTGATTCAGGCAAGCTGGCAGAGGGCTCAACAATTGAAATCGTAATCAGCCAGGGTGAGCAGTCAAAGACTGTTCCAAATGTGGTTGGGGCTACCCAGTCGATGGCTCAGTCAAGCCTTACAGCAGCAGGACTTAACTACTCAGTAAAGACAGACTACAGCGATACAGTAGCAGAGGGTAATGTAATCAGCCAGGACGTAGAGTCTGGAAAGACTGTAGCACCAGGAACAACAGTGACAATTACTGTCAGTCTTGGAAGCAACACAAAGTATTATACATTCAGCTACACACTCAAATATGAGCTGGGGCATGAGACTCAGGATAATGCAGAGACCGGCGAGGCTGGCAAAAAGGTTACAGGCTTCTCAGCAGTGCTTAAGGATGGAAGTGGAAACACAATAGATGGAGCGTCATGGAGCAGTAATATGACATCTAACGATTCTTACAACATGACAGCAGATAATATCAAAAATACAGCATCAGGAAATCTGGTTGTTACATGGACATATTCTGATGGCACTACAGAGGATCAGACAATCGGAGTAACATTTAACGCAAAATAATTAAAGGTTATACATGCAGGGAAAGATTATAAAAGGGATTGCAGGCTTTTATTACATTCATGCGGAGAATGGTCAGGTGTATGAATGTAAGGCAAAGGGAGCCTTCAGAAAACAGAAAATAAAGCCGCTGGTTGGAGATATGGTTCGCATAGCTGTGCTTGATGAGGCAGAGTGCCTTGGCAATGTAGAAGAGATACTGCCAAGGAAAAACGAGCTTATAAGACCGGCGGTGGCAAATATTGATATGGCACTTGTTATCTTTGCAGCTGCCAAGCCAGAGCCTAATTTTAACTTGCTTGACAGATTTTTGTGCATGATGGAATTTCAGAGTGTGCCTGTGACCATATGCTTTAACAAGACCGATTTAGTGGATGAAGAGAAAATCGCAGAATACAGGAAAATCTATGAACCAGCAGGCTACAGGGTCATGTCTACATGTACCAAAACGGGTGAGGGAGTAGATGAGCTAAAGGCACTTTTGCATGGAAAGACAACAACCGTTGCAGGGCCATCGGGGGTGGGCAAGTCATCCTTAATCAATGCCTTGCAGTCAGATGTACAGATGGAGACCGGGGGTATCAGTGACAAGATAGACAGGGGTAAGCATACCACACGACACTCGGAAATCGTGCCTGTCATGGAGGACTCATATATAATGGATACTCCGGGCTTTAGCTCAATGGATGTGCCTGGATTTGAAAAGGAAGACTTGTGGACATGCTTTCCTGAGTTTAGGGAGTATGAGCCATACTGCAGGTTTCAGGGCTGCAGCCATATAAATGAACCAAGCTGTGGGGTAAAGGAAGCCATGGCTGAGGGTAAAATAAGTTCAGTTAGATACGAAAACTACAAGCTTTTGTACGAAGAACTAAAGAATATGAGAAAATATTAAGGAGCTGTTATGAACTGTTTATCACCATCGATTTTATCGGCAGATTATACAATACTTGGAGAGCAAATCAGGACTATGGACGAGGCTGGTGCCCAGTATGTCCACATTGATGTGATGGATGGTCAGTTTGTTCCTAGTATATCAATCGGACTGCCTGTGATTAAGACAATCAGAAAATGTACAGAGAGAATCTTTGATGTACACCTGATGATAGAGGAACCGATTAGATATATAGACGAATTTGCAGCAGCAGGGGCTGATATAATCACAGTTCACGCAGAGAGCTGCAGGCATCTTGACAGAACTATAGACGCCATAAAGGAAAAGGGCATAATAGCAGGAGTTGCCTTAAATCCTGCCACACCCTTGTCGGCTATAGAGTATGTGCTGCCCAAGGTGGATATGGTACTTGTGATGACAGTAAATCCAGGCTTTGGAGGACAGAAGCTTATACCTTACACAATAGACAAGGTCAGAGACTTGCGTGAGCTTGCCAGAAAAACTGGTAATAAAATCGACATAGAGGTTGATGGCGGAATAAACTTAAACAACGTACAGGAAGTTATGGATGCCGGTGCAAATATAATTGTTGCCGGAAGTGCAGTATTTAACGGAGATATTGAAAGCAATGTAAAGAGCTTTCTAAATATATTAAATAATTAGGGAGATACCATGAAATACTTAATAGTAACAGGTGGAACAGTAGACGAGCAGTTTGCAGTAGACATAATCAAAAAGGGTGGATATGAGGTTATTATCGCAGTTGATGCAGGTATGGATTTCTGCTATAAAAGCAGGATTATGCCGGATGTCATAGTTGGCGATTTTGACTCTGTCGGAAAAGAGGCTCTGGAATTTTTCCTGGGACAGGAGCAGATGGACGTCCACCGATTAAATCCTGAGAAGGATGATACAGATACAGAATATGCCCTCCGCTTTGCAATAGGAAGAGGAGCCACAAAGATTACTATATTAGGTGGTACAGGCAGCCGGTTAGACCATGTAATTGGCAATATTGTCCTGCTGGGAGTAGGTCTTGAGAAAAAGGTTTCCATAGAGCTTCTTGATACACATAACAAGATTAAAATGATAAACAGCAGCTTATCTATTAAGAGAGATGAGCGCTTTGGAAAGTATCTGTCTGTTATCCCTATTTCTGGAAATGTTGAGGGAGTGACTATTACCGGGGTCAAATACCCTCTTGATAATTATGATATGCACGGCTTTAACACACTTGGCATATCAAATGAGATAGTAGATGATGAGGCTGCAATTACAGTCAATAATGGAATAATTCTGGTGGTCGAGTCAAGAGACTAGAAAATGGGGGATACTGATTTTTCAGTATCCTTTTTCAAAAAGTAAAGGGTAAAGTATTATGAATTTATTTGATATTATGGGACCTGTAATGGTTGGTCCATCAAGCTCCCACACAGCAGGAGCAGTAAAAATAGGATATGTGGCGAGAAAGCTGATAGGACAGCCCATTGTGAGTGCAAGGATAAATCTGTATGGTTCCTTTCTGGCAACAGGAAAGGGACATGGTACACATTTTGCCATTGTGGCAGGGCTTTTGGGCATGCAGACTGATGATGTGAGAATACCAGACAGCATGGAAATCGCAAAGGAGCAGGGCATGGAAGTGAGCTTTGGCAGGGCTGACCTTGAGGATGGACATCCCAACTCAGCGGAGCTTGAGCTTATTGGAGCAGAGGGCAGGAAGCTTACAATTGTAGGCGAATCAATAGGAGGCTCACTTATAAATATTGCAAAAATTGATGGACTGGATGCCAATTTCTCAGGAGAGTACCCGACCCTTATCGTACACAATCAGGACACTCCGGGACATGTGGCTACAGTTACCAGTATGCTTGCCCAAAAATCTGTAAATATAGCAACCATGCAGCTCTACAGAGCCAAAAGAGGCGGCAATGCTGTAATGGTCATAGAGTGTGACCAGGAGGTGCCGAAAGAGTCAATTGACTGGTTAAGTGGTCTGGATGGAATTGAGAAAGTCACTTATTACAGCCTGTTGTAAAAATGAAAAGAGTTAGCAGCTAATATTTAAGAATAATAAGAGTTATTGAGGAAAATAAATGAGTTTTGCCAGATTAAAAGAAATTACAGATATTTCAACTGAAGAAAAAATCCCTTTCTGGGAGGTGGTGCTCCGTGATGATATGAAGGAGAGAAATGTGACCAGAGAGGAGTCTTTTTCAACCATGGATGGAATGCTTACTGCCATGGAGGAAGCTGACAGGGGCTACAGCCCTAAGCTTAAATCTGCCAGTGGACTTGCTGGTGGAGATGGGGCTAAGCTTGAAGCTGCCCGCCACGAAAACAGTGAGCTTGTGGGGGATTTTATCGCAGAGGTCATGGAGAGGGCTGTCAAGATGGGAGAGTCCAATGCCTGCATGAAGAGGATTGTGGCGATGCCTACAGCAGGCTCCTGTGGTGTAATCCCTGCAGTGATAATCACCTATATGAAGCAAAAGGCTGTAGACAGGCAGCAGATAGTAGAAGCCCTCTATGTAGCAGGAGGAATAGGTGAAGTCATAGCAACCAGTGCAAGCATAGCAGGGGCAGAGGGTGGCTGTCAGGCGGAGATAGGTTCTGCCAGTGCCATGGCTGCCGGAGCCATTGCCTATCTGGAAGGCGGGGACAATGAGGAGATAGTGAATGCCAGTGCCCTTGCCCTCAAAAATATGCTGGGTCTCACATGTGACCCTGTGGCAGGACTGGTGGAGGTGCCTTGTATCAAGAGAAATGTATCTGGTGCTGTGAACGCTGTGGTATCTGCCAGAATGGCAATGTCCGGCATCAGAAGTGCCATAGAGCCTGATGAGGTGATTGATTCTATGAGGAGAATCGGAAAGCTCATGCCTGCCTGTCTCAGGGAAACAGGGGAGGATGGACTCGCCAGCACAAAGAGTGGAATAGCCATTGCAAATAAGATAGCAAAAGTATTATAATCTAAAAAAGTAAAGGAGGAGCATATGAGAAGAAAAAGACTTGTAACGATTTTACTGTGTATGACTCTTGCTATATCTGCATTCACAGGATGTGGTAAAAAGGATACTGTGGCAGAGGCTGAGCCTGAGACACAGACAGAGAAAAATTATGTCAACTCGACAGAATTTGTGGTGACAGATGATACAGAAGCTGCTGAGATTGTAGCAGAAACTGAGACAGAGGAAGCCACAGAAATTACAGAAGAAAATAAAGATACTAAAACGACAGACAAGACTGACACTGCTACATCAGATGCAGCTGAGGAAGTGGCAGAGGAGCCTGCCCAGGCACCAGCTGAGGGCACATATTCCAATGTCACACTTATCGGTGATTCAGTAATGCTTGGAGCTGCTGATAATATCTCAAGCAGCATGCCGGGCTGTATAGTTGATGCAAAGGAGAGCCGACAGGTCAAGGCTGGTGTGGAAATCGCCCAGGGACTTGAGCAGCAGGGTAACTTAAAGGGGACTGTTGTAATTGCCCTTGGTACAAATGGTACATTTAGTGTGGAGACAGGTCAGGCACTGATTGACTATCTGGGAGCTGACAGAAATATCTACTGGGTATATGCCTACGGTGTGTCATGGCAGGATGACTCAAACAGTGCTATCGCCACCCTTGCAGCAAACAATGCCAATGTGACAGTCATTGACTGGCCTGCATATGCAGCTGGGCACAGTGATTACTTCTACAATGATGGCATCCACCTAAATGGCACAGGCAGAAGTGCCTACGCCCAGATGCTTGTAGACAATGTCACACCATAAATATAGTTTTATTCAGCCTGATTGAGCTTGATGTAGTCACGGGGACTCATACCAGTTATCTCCTTAAAGACTCTTGAAAAATAAGCAAAATCATCATAGCCCACAGAGAGAGCCACGTCGCTGACACTCTGGGTGGTAGAATTAAAGAGACGGATAGCTTCGCGGATGCGGGTCTGCTTCACATATGTGGTCAGATTCGTGTCCGTTTCTTTTTTGAAGGAGGCAGACAGGGCTGCTGGTGAGTAATTAAAATGCTCTGCCAGGGTAGACAGGGTCAGGTCATCAGTCAGGTGCAAATCAATATAGTCCACAATCTCACGGATTTTCTTGTGGTAGGAGGTATGTCCATAGTTTTTCACAAGCAGGCTGTACTTGTGGGAAATGTCATAGGGGATATAGCCTATTCGTGATGTATCTGTGGCATGGTCTATGGCAAGCTGCATCTGGATGTAGAGCATCATGCTCCTTGAAGCATTGACGGATGTATAGAGCAGTGCCACAAAAGCAATTGCGTTTAAGGTACTTGCCACATTTCTGGCGGCGAGTATTGATGTATTCTGTCCTGCATTCATAATTGCCAGGGTATCGTGCATATAGGAACGGGCGGTGTTAATATCCCCAGATCTGATTGCCTCAAAGAGGTTGGTGATACAGTCCTTATAGTGGGTTGCCGTCTCCATAAAGTTATCATCAATCAGTGAAAAATCAGGCTGGATGGCACGGGGATTTGATTTAAACTCAATCTTTTGCTCCTCCACATTTTCAAAGCCCGGGAAGTATTCTGACACTATCCGCTTGCTCATGGCTACAACCGTGGTGTAATCAGCCTTGGGAAGTCCTCTGAATACATTTTCTGCTACCAGAATCTTGGAATGAGGCACTTCACCAGCCTGGATTATCTGTTCAAAGTAGGCAGGAGTAGCGTCCTCATTTCTAAAAGGACCAATCGTAATCAAGTCAGGATGTTCTCCGGTTGGCAGATACATTACTATATTGTAAAAGCCCAGGTTGCTGGCAATGATAAAAAGCTTGTCAGTGTCCTCCACCAGTCTGGCATCGGGATTGTTGGTATATTCAAAGCCCTCCCACATCATTTTTCTGATACCCTTATCCATAGCTTCGATATTATCATATGGATAGGCGGACAGATTGCAGTCCACATTGTATATTGTTATAAGCAAATCCTTAAGCAGGGTGTAGGCTTTTAAAGACTTTTCACTTAGTGTATTTGTATTCTCCATGCTCTTCCTCCATATAATAGGCTTATATTTATCATAAGTTATTTTTATAAATTATAACATTTTATTTTAAAAAATCCAAATATTATTAAAAAAATCCAAGTCGTCGATGAGAATAATGGTAATGTATAGACATAGACAAAATGTTAACAAACATTTAAGGAAGGAGAACACATGAAGACAAATATAAACTTAGGATGGGAATTCTTCAAAGATTTAGCAGCTGCAGGCGAGAAAGTAGACTTACCACACACCTGGAACGGTAAAGATGGTCAGGATGGTGGAAATGACTACTATCGTGGAACATGCTACTACAAGAAAACAATCTCAAAGGCTGAGTGTACAGGACCTGTAACATACCTTGAGTTTGAGGGAGCTAATTCATCTGCTGATGTTAAAATCAATGGAAAAGATGTATGCCACCATGACGGAGGATATTCTACATTCAGAGTAAACATCACAGACTATATTGAGGATGAGAACGAGATCTGCGTTGCAGTAGACAACGCACCAAATGACCGTGTATATCCACAGATGGCAGACTTCACATTCTATGGTGGACTTTACAGAGACGTAAATCTCTATAATGTACCAGAGACACGTTTCGACTTAGAT
>CAVKUD010000055.1:0-15192 GCA_963659315.1 Senegalimassilia sp.
GGTCTGTACAGGCTGATGCGCAAAAAGGGAGTGTCCTTTTTTACAGCGCAGCTGGGGGCTGGTGTGATAATACTGGCATATGGCTTTATGACCGGAAATGCTATATCCACGAGAAGGGCAGTCTGTATGTTTGTGCTTATGACATTTGCAAATACTCTGGGCAGAAGCTACGATATGCTTAATGCTTTGGGTGTGGCAGTGCTTATCATACTTATAGACAATCCTTTTGCTGTGGAGTATGCAGGCTTTGTATTTTCTGTTGTGGCGATACTTGCCATAGGTCTTGTAGTGCCTTTTTTTACAGAAAAGGGATGTATAGTAAATGCGGACAGACAGGACAGGAAAGTGAGCAGGACTCGCAAGCTTTTTGCTATAAAAGAAAGCCTGCTCAGTGGTCTTGCAATTCAGCTTACCACACTTCCTCTGGTCAGCTTTTACTATTATGAGATACCAACCTATGCTATATTTTTAAATATGCTTATACTGCCCCTGCTAAATATTCTGTTTATATCAGGGCTGTCAGCCGCACTTATAGGGCTTAAATGCACATGGCTTGCCAGATTTGTGGTTTGGCCGGCGAGGGTGATTTTAAAGCTTTATGAGGTACTGTGCAGTATTACAATGAGGCTCCCACAGTCGCAGATAATAATTGGAAAGCCCCAGACAGGAAAAGTTATATTGTATTATGCCATATTGGGAGCAGGGCTTTTTGCTTTAAAATCCCTGCGCACAGGAGAAAAATACAGTCAGATGAGACTTATCAGGGTTAGTCTTGCGGTATTCCTGTGTCTTATACTGCTAAGCCACAGAAGGATAGGTTTTGAGATAGACATGCTGGATGTGGGGCAGGGAGATGGAATATATATATCCACAAGCGAAAGCTATAATTTATTTATAGATGGGGGCAGCACCAGTGAGAGCCAGCTGGGTAAGTATATTATACTTCCTTTTCTTAAATCCAAGGGTGTGAGAAAAATTGATTACTGGTTTATAAGCCATGCTGACAAGGATCATATCAGTGCAGTAGAAAATGTGCTTGATTCAGGCTATCGGGTGGAGAACTTTGTGATAGCTCAAAGCGCCTTAAGGGATGAGTCCATGAGAGGTCTGGTGGATAGCATAGAGGCATATGGCTGCCATATAATCCTCATGAATAAGGGGGATGTCATTGATTTTGGAGATAGCAGGATTAGCTGCATTTACCCTGTTGCAGATGAAGATTCTGACGGTGATTTTAATGAAAATAGTGCTGACAGAAACGATATATGTCTGTCGTTTATATATCAGGACAGGGATTTTAAGGGGATTTTCTGCGGAGATATATCTGGCAGTGTGGAGACCGAAATATTGAGAGAATGTGATGAGGAATTGCTTGGCAGTGTGGACTTGTATAAGGTTAATCATCATGGCTCCAGATACTCAAGCACAAGTGAATGGCTTGGCCTGCTTAAGCCAGAGGTATCTATCATATCATGCGGGGCAAAAAATATGTATGGTCATCCTTCTGATGAAGCTATAGAGAGGCTTAAAGAGGTGGGCAGTAAAATCTATATTACCAGGGATTCTGGTGAGATAAGCATAAGGAAAAAGGATGGAGTAATGCTCATCTCTCCTTTTAATGATAAAAGCGAAGAGATAAAATGAGTCAAATCAAATAGACAATATAAGTGGAGAATTATATAATAAGATTATGAAAACTATAGACAATGATATTAAAGATGGACGAATTAAAAAAGCATATTTACTATACGGAGAGGAAAGATACCTTATCCGTCAGTACAGGGATAAACTGAAAAATGCAATAGTATCATCTGATGACAATATGAATTTCTCAAGCTTTGAGGGGACGGATGTCAATCAGAAGGAAATCATAGACCTGGCGGAGACCCTTCCTTTTTTTGCGGAAAGAAGACTTATTCTGATAGAGGACACAGGCTTGTTCAAAAAGGGTGGAGAGGATTTGGCGGAATATCTGCCTACAGCTCCTGATACTACATTCTTTGTGTTTGTGGAGGAAGAGATTGATAAGAGGTCAAAGCTCTATAAGGCAATTGCAAAGAGTGGTGGAAATGCAGTAGAGTTTTCAACCCAGACAGATGACACACTTGCAAGATGGGTAGGCAGCAGGATAAAAAAGGAAGGCAAGGGCATGACCCAGGCTGCCTACAATCTGTTTATCGCAAAAACTGGTACCGATATGGAAAACATAGACAAGGAGCTTGAAAAGCTCTTGTGCTACTGCATGGACAAGGACACTATAGAAGAGGCGGATGTGGAGGCTGTCACCACTGAGCAGATTCAGAACAAGGTCTTTGATATGGTGGATGCTATATCAAGCCATAACCAGAAGAAGGCACTTGACTTGTATTATGATCTGCTGGCACTTAAGGAGCCTGCGATGAGGATTATGTATCTGATTACCAGGCAGTTTCACCTGCTTATGATAGTTAAGTCTATGAGCAGCAGGGGCTTTGGAAACAAGGATATTGCTTCAAAGGCAGGCTGTCCTGAGTGGACAGTTAGGAAATATCAGGCGCAGGGCAGGGGCTATTCTCTTGAACAGCTAAAAAAGGCTGTGAAGGACGGTGTCTCATACGAGGAGGCTGTGAAAACAGGTCAGATGAATGACCAGCTTGCAGTCGAAATGTTTATCATCCAGTATTCAAAATAGAAAAAGGAAAACAAAAAAGAACTGTGGAATGACGGTACCACAGTTCTTTTTGTATATTTATTATTTATTAAGCTACGCTGTTAACAAGTTTGCTTAAACGAGAAACTTTTCTAGCTGCGTTGTTCTTGTGATAAACGCCCTTAGAGCAAGCGCTCTCGATTACAGAAGTTGCATTTACTAATGCAGCCTGTGCAGCAGCCTTATCGTTTGCAGCTACAGCAGCCTCTACCTTCTTGATAGAAGTCTTAACTTCAGATCTGATAGCCTTGTTTCTTGCAGCCTTTGTCTCTGTAACTAAAATTCTTTTCTTTGCAGATTTAATGTTAGCCAACTCGTACACCTCCAAATTCAAATTCAAATGTAAAGTGTTCCGAAACAGACACGGACGCTTCGTCACACACTAGAATATAATATTCTATGTCCATTACTCTGTCAATACATAAATTGAAAAAAATTGTAAAAAATAATTTGTAGACTATTTGAATATGATATATGGGAGGCTGTAATTTTGTCAAGCGAAGCATTTAGTGGTAGAACAGACCTGGCTCTTGAGACCCAGGAGCGGATGAAACAGAAAAAGATGGATTTGCGGGGCGTGAGATTTGAAGAAAAAAAGCGAGAGAATGGAATCGTTGTGAGCCTTGTATCTATAGAAACGGAAAATGCTGTGAAGGCTGCCGGACGCCCCAAGGGAAAATATATAACTATTGAAGCTCCCCAGATGTCTACAGATGACAAGGATTACCACAGGGAAGTGTCGGAGGAGTTTGCCGTAGTACTTACAGAGCTGCTGGAAAACGAGTGCAGGAGAGAGTCTTATTCTGTGCTTGTGGTGGGGCTTGGCAACAGGGAGGTGACACCGGATGCACTGGGACCACAGGTTGTAGACAATTTATTCATTACCCGGCATATACTTATGGAGTATGGTAGATATGCGTTTGGAAACAGTGATGTAAATAAAATCAGCGGACTGGTGCCTGGTGTTATGGCGCAGACTGGCATGGAAAGCCTTGAGATTATAAGGGGAGTGGTGAGGGAGACAAAGCCTGACATTGTCATCACAATTGATGCCCTTGCTGCAAGAAGCATGAAGAGGCTGGGCAGGACAATCCAGCTCACAGACACAGGCATTGTGCCTGGAAGCGGTGTGGGAAACCACAGGAATGCCATTAATAAGGAAAACCTGGGTGTGCCTGTTATCTCTATTGGAATACCAACCGTTGTAGATGCTGTGACGATTGTCGCAGATGCGGTGAATACAAATCGTGAGATGACTGAAAAGATAATGTCTCCTCAGTTAAATGGAATGTTTGTAACGCCTAAAAATATAGATGACACAATCAAACAGCTGGGATTTTTGATATCGGAGGGACTTAATATTGCGTTCTCGAAGGAGTAACTCTTATGGCAGGTATATAATTGTTTTGGCAGTTGTGATATTTGCAGGATATATGGCGGTATGCTACACAAACGAAAATACGGATGGACAAAGGGACAATGGGGTGGAGGATACTATAATAGAGGATGAAAGTAGCATGGGAGAGCTGGGATATGATACCTTGATGGGCATGGAAAATGAGAATCAGGCTGTAGATGCAGTGCCTACCGATGGAAATGATGTGGATTCCTATGAGACTGTTGCGGAAAATAATTCGGCTTATCTTACCGAGCAGCAAAATGAAGAGCTGCAAAGGCAGATGGAGAATGAAAACAAGGCAGAGCTTGAGCTGGCAAAGCTTAATGATGTGGATTATCTGAGACAAAATTATTTTCAGTGCGACAGCACAACCACTATTGACTCATCTGAGCTTAATGCAGAAAAGCTCCTGGGGATGGATATGAGCGTGGATAAAAATCCCGATGCTCCAACAATTCTTATATACCATACCCATTCCCAGGAGGGATATGTGGACTCGGTGGAGGGAGACCTATCTACGGGCGTTGTGGGTGTAGGCGAGTATCTGGCACAGCTGCTGCGGGAAAAGTACGGATATAACGTGCTCCACCACGAGGGGGTATATGACAAGGGAGACAGGGACCATGCCTATTCCAATTCCCTCCCTTACATGGAACAGCTGATGAAGGACAATCCTTCTATACAGCTGGTGATTGACCTCCACAGAGATGGAGTGGGGGAAAACACAAGGCTTGTAACCAATATTGACGGCACGGACATGGCACAGCTTATGTTTTTTTGCGGACTCAGCAGGACTACAGCCCTTGGAAATATAGACAGACTGCCCAATCCATACATAGAAAATAATCTGGCGCTGGCATTTCAGCTGCAGGTTGTGGCAAAGCAGAATTATCCAAATCTGACGAGAAGGACTTACCTGAAGGGCTACAGGTACAATATGCATATTTGCTCCAAGTGTATGCTGGTGGAGGTGGGAGCACAGACTAATACCCTTGCGGAAGCAAAAAATGCCATGGTTCCCCTTGCGGATATGATTAATCAGGTAATCTCAAAGTAATATAGGAGATTTTAGGACATTTATACATAAAACAAGGATAAAATGCGTGTAAAAAGTAAATAAAAGGAGACAAATGACCTTTAATGTGCTAGTATAAAGTTATAAAATAAAACTACTTATTTTGGGAGGTGGATTGTCATGATAGATTATACAGAAGGCTCAGGAAAACAGTATCATACAGGTGTTGGACCTGGTGATATTGGAGAATATGTTATTTTGCCTGGAGACCCTAAGCGCTGTGCGAAAATAGCCCAGCATTTTGATAATCCTGTTCTGGTTGCAGACAGCAGAGAGTATGTGACCTATACAGGTACTCTTGACGGAGTCAAGGTAAGCGTTACATCAACCGGTATCGGTGGACCATCAGCATCCATTGCTATTGACGAGCTGACAAAGTGCGGAGCACATACCTTTATCAGAGTGGGAACCTGTGGCGGTATGCAGGAAGAGGTCATGGGCGGCGACGTAGTGATTGCAACAGGCGCTGTCAGAATGGAGGGCACAAGCCGTGAGTTTGCCCCAATCGAATACCCTGCAGTTGCAGATTTCAATGTGACCAATGCCCTTGTCAGTGCGGCAGAGAAAATTGGAGTCAGAAACCATGTGGGAGTAGTCCAGTGCAAGGATTCATTTTTCGGTCAGCACGAGCCTGAGATTATGCCTGTGAGCTATGAGCTTGAGAACAAGTGGCAGGCGTGGATAAGGATGGGATGCCTGGCATCTGAGATGGAATCAGCAGCCCTCTTTATAGCGGGAAGCTTTTTAAGAGTCAGAGTCGGCTCATGCTTTCTGGTAGTTGCAAATCAGGAAAGGGCTAAAAAGGGACTGCCAAACAAGCAGGCACACGATACAGAGCTTGCTATTTCTGTGGCAGTGGAAGCAATCAGAGAGCTTATCAAAAAGGAGGCATAATTATATGGACAGACGTGAGCTTATAAACATAGCTCTTGAAGCAAGACAGATGGCTTATACACCATATTCGCACCACAAGGTGGGAGCAGCACTTCTCACAAAGGATGGCAAGGTGTACAGGGGCTGTAATATCGAGAGTGCATCATACACACCATCAAACTGCGCTGAGAGGACGGCATTTTTTAAGGCTGTCAGTGAGGGTGAGAGAGACTTTGAGGCAATCGCCATTGTGGGAGGCTTTGAGGATTCGCCAGTGCTCAGGCTCTGCGCACCATGCGGAGTGTGCAGACAGGTCATGATGGAGTTCTGTGACCCTGAGACCTTTGAAATCATCCTCTGCGATGAGAATGATGAGCTTCATACATACAAGCTTAAGGAGCTGCTTCCTCTGGGATTTGGACCTGTAAATATGGGCTTGTAAGACAGCTTATTTTTGCTTGATGCACAATACAAATAAATAATAAACATACCTGATACAAAGGAGACTAAAATGGAATTAGAAAATATTTTAAAAATCGTAGACCACACATTGCTTTTACAGACAAGCACATGGGATGAGATTAAGCAGATTTGCGATGATGCCATGAAATATGGTACAGCTTCTGTATGTATCCCTCCATGCTATGTAAAGCAGGCAAGCGAGTACATGGGAGATAAGATGACAGTATGTACAGTTATCGGCTTCCCGAATGGAAACTGCACAACAGCTACCAAGGTATTTGAGACAAAGGATGCCATTGCAAATGGTGCAAAGGAAATCGACATGGTTATAAACGTAGGACAGCTTAAGGCTAAAAACTACGATTATGTCTTAAACGAGATTAAGGAAATCAAGGCTGCCTGCGGTGACAAGATTTTAAAGGTTATCATTGAGACCTGTCTTCTTACAGATGAAGAAAAAATCAAGATGTGTGAGATTGTCACAGAGTCTGGCGCAGACTTTATCAAGACTTCAACAGGCTTCTCCACAGCAGGAGCTACATTTGATGATGTGGAGCTTTTCGCAAAGCATGTTGGTAAAAATGTGAGAATCAAGGCTGCCGGTGGAATTTCTTCCCTTGCTGATGCTGAGAAGTTTATGGAGCTTGGTGCTACAAGACTTGGTACAAGCCGTATCGTAAAGATTGTTAAAAATCAGGATACAGGTGCAGGATATTAAGATTCACATATTATAAGGAGAAATGATATGAGATTTAAGCGAGTATTTACGATAGTATTGGATTCTATGGGCATAGGAGCTATGGCAGATTCTGAGAAGTTCGGGGATATTGGTGTAGATACACTGGGACACATTTCGCAGACGGTGGATGAGTTTGATATTCCTAACTTGCAGAAGCTTGGACTGGCAAACTTAAAGGCGCTCAAGCAGGTTGAGCCAGTGGACAAGCCTATGGCATATTATTTTGCCATGAATGAAAAGAGCAATGGCAAGGACACCATGACAGGACACTGGGAGATGATGGGTATTCACACCACAAAGCCATTTATCACCTTTACAGAGACAGGCTTCCCAGATGAGCTTATAAGTGAGCTGGAAAAGAGATTTGGCAGAAAAATCATCGGAAATAAATCTGCCAGCGGCACAGCAATCCTTGATGAGCTGGGAGAGCAGGAGATAAATGACAACAAGGTAATTGTATACACATCAGCAGATTCTGTACTACAGATTTGCGGAAATGAAAACCATATGGGACTTGAGACCTTATACAAATACTGTGAGATAGCCCGTGAGCTCACTCTTAAGGATGAGTGGAGAGTTGGACGAGTAATCGCAAGACCGTATGTGGGAGAAAAGGCAGGCGAGTTCGTAAGAACCAGCAACCGTCACGACTATGCTCTTAAGCCAACCAATAAGACAGCTATGGATGCCCTTAAGGAGGCAGGCTTTGATGTGATTGCTGTGGGCAAAATCAGTGACATCTTTGACGGCGAGGGTGTGACAGAGAGCGTTCACTCAAAGAGCAGTGTTCACGGCATGGAGCAGACTATTGAGTATGCAAAGAAAGACTTTGAGGGCTTCTGCTTCACAAACCTTGTAGACTTTGATGCCCTCTGGGGACACAGACGTAACCCTGTCGGATATGCAGAGGAGATTGAGAGATTTGATAAGAAGCTTGGAGAGCTTTTGCCAGTGCTTAGGGATGATGACTTACTTATCATAACAGCAGACCATGGCAATGACCCGACCTATACAGGCACAGACCACACAAGAGAAAAAGTACCGTTTATAGCGTATTCTCCATCCTTTGAGGGGGCAGGACAGCTTCCAGAGGTAAATGATTTTGCTGCAATCGGAGCTACTATTGCGGACAACTTCGGCGTAAAGATGCCTGAAAATACAATAGGCAAGTCAGTACTTGACAAGCTTAAGTAGGAGACCAGAATGGCAGACAATGGCAATATTACAAAGCTGGTGGAGGTGCAGAAAAAGCTTCCACCAGAGATTGCAGATTATATAGGGAAGTACCTAAGCAATGCACCCTACTGGGTTCTTGATTCTGCAAAGATAGTTACAAAGAAAAAAGAGACCATGTTTATAGAAGAAAATGCACCGGTTGATTATGTGTACCTCCTCCTAAACGGAACAGTCAGGGCGGTTGATTACAGGGTCAAGGGTGTGGCATATGACTATATGTGGTTTGGACCTGGCAAGACATTTGGGGCAATGGAGGTCTTTTATAAGATACCTCTTTATATGACAACCATTATGACTGTCACCGAGTGTACACTTCTTGTGATGAGCAAGAAAAATTACGAGAGGTGGATATGGGATGATAAAAATGCCCTGCAGATGGAGATTATCTCTACTGGAAATATGCTCTTAGAGCAAAACCGAATGGGAAGAATTGTCCTTTTTTTACAGGGTATGGACAGGATAATTTATTTCTTTGTACAGAACTATAAAATGCAAAAACAGGACAATGTAGCGGTATTTGACATCAGCAGGCAGGAGATTGCGGAGCGGAGCGGTTTCAGCATCAAGACTGTTAACAGGGCTGTGAAGAAAATGGCAGAAGAGGGGTATATTACCAAAAAAGGACATAAAATAATTATTTCTGAAGACCAATTTCTAAAGATGAAAAATTATTTGGCTCCAATTATCGAAGAAAGTTAATAAATTGCAAAGAGATTCAAAAAAAGGACATATGGGCATTGCGGATTATTAATGACCATGTTAGAATGTAGCAAGGCTATATCAGGTAGCTAATATTTTTTATCCAAATGAGGAGGACAACTAAATGAAAAAGAAAATTTTAGCAGTCGTTATGTCAGCAGCTATGGTTTTCGGTCTTGCAGCATGTGGCGCTTCTAATGATAATGGAAGCAGTGATGCAGGACAGAGTGCTGGTTCTACAGAGAATACAGCAGAGGCAACAACAGACAAGTCTGATTTCAAGATTGGTCTCGTAACAGATACAGGTGGAGTTAATGACCAGTCATTCAACCAGTCAGCCTGGGAAGGACTTCAGGCTGTAGAGGATGAGTATGGAGTTACAGTTAACTACCTTGAGTCATCAGGAGATGCTGATTACGTTCCAAATATTACAAGCTTTATCGATGAGGATTATGACCTTATCATCTGTGTAGGATATATGCTTGCAGACGCTACACGTCAGGCAGCTGAGGCAAATCCAGACCAGAAGTTCGCTATCATTGATGATTCATCATGCAGCGACCTTGACAATGTTACATGTCTTATGTTCAAGCAGGAGCAGGCTTCTTACTTAGTAGGATATGTTGCTGGTCTTATGACAGAGACAAACAATATCGGTTTTGTACTTGGAAACGCTTCTGAGACAATGCACTTATTCGGATACGGATACATTGCAGGTGCGACAGATGCTAACCCAGACATCAAGGTACAGCAGTACAATGCAGCAAGCTTTGCTGACGCAGCAGGTGGAAAGACAGCTGCTACAACAATGGTTACAAATGGTGCAGACATCATCTTCCATGCAGCTGGTGGTACAGGTGTAGGTGTTATCGATGGATGTAAAGAGGCTGGAATCTACGCAATCGGTGTAGATAGTGACCAGAGCTACCTTGCTCCAGATACAATCATTACATCAGCTATGAAGAGAGTTGACGTTGCTGTTGAGACAGTTTGTAAGGAAGCTATCGACGGAACAGTTAAGGGCGGAGTAGAGACATACGAGTTATCAAACGGTGGTGTTGATATCGCTCCTACAACAACACTTCTTCCAGATGATGTTGTATCAGCAGTTGAGGATGTAAAACAGAAGATTATTTCTGGTGAGATTACAGTTCCTTCTAGTCAGGCAGAGTTTGAAGCATCATACGGTGATGTTTACGAGCTTGACTAATATATAATTGGATATTTAAGTATCTGATCTAAAAGAGGAAGTTGGATTCAACTTCCTCTTTTTTTACAAAAAGGAGGCTTTATTATGCGCAACATTTCCATGGAGAGAGTAAATAATACAAGGCAGGATATGCTTGGTATTATCAAAAGCTCAGAGCTTACACATGAGCAGAAGGTTGCAAATCTGGCAAATGCAGCTGATTCTCTTCTTGAAGTTTTGGACTTGCCGGAGGGCTTGGATGAACTTCTTAACCAGCCAATAGATACACAGTGTATATGTGATTTGTTTGAAGGACATGCACCACTCAGACCACGTTACATAATTCCTGATTATGCTAAATTCCTAAAGGAAGGCAGTAAATTTTTACGACTGGATCCTCCAAAGGACCTGTATGAGGTCTTAAATAATCTGCTTATTTTTTATAAGCATGTTCCAAGTGTTACAAATTATCCTGTATACATGGGACAACTGGATGAATTATTAGAGCCATATATTGACACAGTAGATGAGGCCATGGCAAAGAAGCTTATCAAGATGTTCATGCTTCATATAGACAGGACAGTACTTGATTCCTTCTCACATGCAGATATCGGACCATATCCTACAAAGGCAGGCAGAATCATCTTTGAGGTGGAGGGAGAGCTGCAGGATGCAGTGCCGAATATCTCAATGAAATATGACCCTGAGCTTTCTACTGATGAGTTTACTCTTGAGGCAATAGATTGCGCTATGAAGACAGCCAAGCCAAGCTTTGCAAATCACAGAATGTTTGTGAATGAGCTTACTGAGAATTATGTAATAGCAAGCTGTTATAATGGACTTCCATATGGCGGCGGCTCATATACCTTGTGCAGGCTTATCCTTGGAAATATTGCAAAAAGAGCCAAAGATATCAAGGACTTCAAGGAGAACCAGCTTCCATATGTAATGGATATCATGGCAAGATATATGGATGAGAGAATCCGTTTTGAGGTAGAGGAGAGCGGCTTCTTTGAGAATAACTTCCTTGCAAGAGAGGGCTTTATCCACAGAGACAGATTTACAGCCATGTTTGGTCTGGTGGGTCTGGCTGATGCTGTAAATATTCTTTTTGAAAAGGAAGGTATTGAGGGCAGATTCGGTCATTCTGAGGAGGCAGACCAGCTGGGCGTCGAGATAATGGATATCATCAATGATTTTAACAACAATCATCACAACAAGTATTGTGAGATTACAGGAAATCATTTCCTCTTACATGCACAGGTTGGAATTGCACAGGATGTAAATGTCACTCCTGGTACAAGAATCCCTATTGGGGAAGAGCCAGAGGAGCTTATCGACCATCTTAATGTTATCAGCAGATTCCACAAATATTTCCCATCAGGAACTGGTGATATCTTCCCGGTTGATATGACTGTACACAAGAATCCTGAGTATGTGCTGGATATTATAAAGGGAGCCTTTGCAAAGGACATCAGATATCTGTCATTCTACTCAAGCGACAGTGACACAATCAGAGTCACAGGCTACCTGGTAAAGAAATCAGAGCTTGAGAAGTTAAGCAAATCAGAGGCAGTAATACATGATACAAGTGCTTTGGGACTTGGAGCCACAAGAAACGGACATATCTTGGAGCGTAAGGTACGATAGGTATGGAAGTAGTTGTAAATAAAATAATACCCTTCAGCAGCGTGGATGGTCCAGGAAACAGGACAGCAGTATTTCTGCAGGGCTGCAATATAAACTGCAAGTACTGTCATAATCCTGAGACCAGGGGTATGTGCCAGAGCTGTGGTGTCTGTGTGGGAAAATGCCCTGAAAAAGCCCTGGAGTTAAAGATAAATGACCAGGGGCAGAGAAAGATAGTCTTTAAACCAGAGCTTTGCGTGGCATGTGACACATGTATACATGTCTGTCCGCATGACAGCTCACCAAGGACGAGAGTCATGGATGAGAGAATGGTGTTTGAAGAGATAAAGAAGCAGATACCATTTATCAGGGGCATTACAGTTTCCGGAGGAGAGTGTATGCTGCACCCTGATTTTCTCACAGAGCTGTTTAAACTGGCAAGAGAAGCGGGCTTGTCCACTATGATAGACTCAAATGGCACCATAGATTTTTCTGATAAGAAAGAACTCCTGGAAGTCACTGATTCTGTCATGCTTGATATAAAGGCATTTGACAATGAGGCTCATAAGAAAATTACAGATTATGGCAATGAGACTGTAATAAAAAATGCCGTATATCTGGCAGAAAGAGGACAGCTGTTTGAAGCAAGGGTGGTTGTAGTGCCAGACCTGTATGATGCAGAGGAAAGTGTGAAGGCTATAGCCAGACTTCTGGCACCATACAATGAAAAGAAATCTATAAGAATAAAGCTTATATCGTTCAGACCTATGGGGGTTAGGGAGGAATATAAGCATTTAAAAGTCCCAGATATGGATTATATGGAAAAACTTTCTGAAATTTTATCTGAACAGGGATTTTCAGATGTGGTGATTATTTGATATAGGCTTTTATTTATGATAAAATAATTTTAAACAAAAACAAAGGAGGTACCGAAGTTGGAACAGACGAGTCATATGGACCCAAATACTGTGGTCATTGAGATGAAAGAAATCGTGAAGAAATTCGGAGATTTTACAGCCAATGACCATGTGAATCTGACGGTACATAAAGGAGAGGTTCATGCCATTTTAGGAGAAAATGGTGCGGGAAAAAGTACACTTATGAATGTACTTTATGGTTTATACAGACCTACAAGTGGTACAATTGCGATTAATGGCAAGGAGGTTGTACTGACAAGCCCTAAGCATGCAATTGAGCTGGGAATAGGTATGGTGCATCAGCACTTCATGCTTATTCAGCCATTTACAGTAACAGAGAATATTGTACTTGGTGTTGAACCTAAAAAGGGAATAGTGCTTGACAAAGCAGAGGCGAGAAAGAGAGTAGTAGAGCTTTCTGAGAAATACGGAATGAAGGTTGACCCTGATGCAAAGATTGAGGATATTTCTGTTGGTATGCAGCAGAGAGTAGAAATCCTTAAGGTATTGTATCGTGGAGCTGACACACTTATTCTGGACGAGCCTACAGCATCCCTGACTCCACAGGAGATTGAAGAGCTGATGGAGATTATCAGAAATCTTACAGCAGATGGCAAGAGCGTAATTCTTATCACACATAAGCTTAAAGAGATAACAGCCTGCTCAGACTACTGCACTATTATCAGAGCTGGTAAATATATCCAGACTGTCAAGGTTGGCGAAGTAGATGAGAACAAGCTTGCAGCCCTCATGGTAGGACGAGATGTCAATTTTGTTGTTGACAAGCAGGAGCAGAAGCCAGGTGAGGTTGCCCTTGAGGTTAAAGACCTCCACGCAAAGGATTACCGTGGTGTTGAAATCTTAAAGGGACTTAACTTAAATGTGCGCAAGGGAGAGATTGTAGGTCTTGCCGGAGTAGATGGAAATGGTCAGACAGAGCTTGTTGAAATCCTTACAGGACTTAAAAAGGCAGAATCTGGTCATATCACAATGCTTGGTCAGGATGTCTTCAACAAGACTCCAAAGGAGATTTTTGATGCAGGTATCTCAAGTATTCCTGCGGACAGACAGAAGCATGGACTGGTTCTTGAGTTCTCTATAGAGGACAATATGATACTCCAGCACTTTGATAAGGAGCCATTTTCAAAGAAGGGCATCTTAAACAGAAAAGAGATTCGTGCCAATGCCACAGATCTGATGGAGAAATTCGATGTCAGACCACGTAATTCTGAGGCAAAGCCAGCAGGAACCCTTTCTGGTGGTAATCAGCAGAAGGTTATCATTGCAAGAGAGGTGACAAATGACAAAGACCTCCTCATAGCTGTTAACCCTACACGAGGACTTGATGTAGGAGCTATAGAGTTTGTACACAAGTACATTGTAGAGCAGAGAAATAAAGGAAGAGCAGTTCTTCTTGTATCCTTTGAGCTGGACGAGATTATGAGCCTGTCAGACAAGATAGAGGTTATCTTTGACGGACAGATAATCGGTTCTGTAGATGGCAAGGATGCGGACGAGAAAGAGCTTGGATTTATGATGGCAGGAGGTAAGCAGAATGAAAAATAAAAAGAAAAGTATCTTAGACTTTGATCTGCTATACATCCTCATTGCGATTATAGTTGGATTTATCATCGGAGCAATATTCCTTGCAATAGTAGGCTTCAGCCCTGCTGAGGTATATGGAAAGCTCTTTGACAGTGTATTCAGTAAGCCAAAATACATGGTTTGGACACTTATGTATGCGGCACCTATTATGATGACCGGTCTTTCGGTTGCATTCTCATTCAGAACTGGTGTATTCAATATCGGTGCTGAGGGACAGTTTGTAGTAGGTGAGATAGCTGCAGTTGCAGTTGCTATATTTGTTGATGTGCCGGCAGTTATCCATGTGCCATTATGTATCATCGCAGCGGCAGCAGCAGGAGCCTTATGGTCACTCATTTGTGGTCTTATGAAGGTAAAGAGAGGTATCCACGAGGTACTTTCATTTATCATGTTTAACTGGATTGCATATTATTTATCAAACTACTTTGTAAACCTTCCATTTGTAAAGGCAGAAGGAAAGGAAGCAAGCAGGGATATTTTACCATCTGCAAGCCTTGTGGTACCGGATTCCTTAAAGCAGATTCTTGACTGTACATCAGCTAACTGGGGAATCGTAATTGCAATTGTTCTTGCAGTTGTAATCTGGATTATTATTGAAAAGACAACATTAGGCTATAAGCTTAAGGCAGTAGGTTTCAACAAGGACGCAGCCCAGTATGGCGGTATTAACTCAAATGCAT
>CAVKUD010000056.1:0-15100 GCA_963659315.1 Senegalimassilia sp.
CTGCACACACCAGCACCTGGGCAGGACTCCACTCATTCATGGCATCTGGATTTTTCCTGAACATACCCTCTCCTGAGCATGGTGCATCCACAAGCACTGCATGGAAAAAGGCTGGAAAATGCTCTGCAAGCCTTCCGCTGTCCTCATTTGTCACAATAGCATTTCTGACACCCATTCGCTCTATATTTGATGACAAAATTTTACATCTGGCATTATTTATCTCATTTGACACAAGAAGTCCCTTTTGTCCCAGATATGAGGCAAGCTGGGTCGACTTTCCTCCCGGTGCTGCGCACAAGTCCAGTACTCTCATGCCAGGCTTTGGTGCAAGCAGGCTGGCTGCTGACATGGCACTTGGCTCCTGGATATAGTATAGCCCCATCTCGTGATACGGGTGTTTGCCTGGTCTGGCTGTCTCCTCATCGTAATAATATCCGTTCACAGCCCAATCCACAGGTGTGACAGTTTCAACTCCCAGCTTTTTTAAGACAGCCTCATATTTACTACTGTCCAGCCCCTCTTTTAAGACATTAAATCTGAGTGCCTGGTACCTGTCATTTTCATAGCAGTACAAAAAGTCCTCCCACTCGTCACCCAGAAATTTTTTCATTTTTTCTTTAAATTCTACAGGTAAATTCATCTAACCTCACCTATCTGTTTTATCTCTACATTGTTGTAATAATAGCATATGATATCGCTGCATGAGCTGCCATTTTGAGCCATATTATCAGCCCCGTACTGGCTCATTCCTATCTCATGCCCGAATCCGCTTCCCTCAATAGTATAATTGCTTGCGTCAGAACTTACAATACGAAAACATGCACTTGGTATCATAGACAGGTTTTCCCTGACACTGCCATCGTTTAATGTAGTACTCACAAGCCCCTGACCTAAGAATTTTCGTATTATATTTTCATTTTTTATTTCTCTGCTTCCATTTTCAAACTGGGCAGTCAGCTTGATGACAAAGCCATTTTCGCTGGTCTCATCTACAGAAATGCTTTTTAATTTACCAAGCTCTGCATCTGCTATACTGTCAAGGTCTATCACAGCACTCCATCTGTAAAATGGAGAGTTTGTATCTGAGGAAGCGACCTTATGGATATATCCTGGTGTCTCTGACTCCCACACCTCAAAGTCCTCTGTCATGTCACCACAGGTGGAAAAATAATAGCACACTGCAAGCTCATTATCATATGTCACCACCTGTCCCTGTGTGGCATCACAGGCTGCATCGGTTTCAGCATAGCGCCCTGACGCATTATAGACCTGATAGGCTGTAGTGTTGTCAAGGTTTGCTCCGAACTCTGCATATGCCATATTTTTCATCTGGGAATAGGCATAGGTTCTGGCACATATAGCCTGTGCTTTTAACGCCTCTGGTGCAAATGAAAGCATCATCTCTGACGGAAGGACATACTTCACATAATTTTCTACAGAAAGCACGTTTACAAGGACGTAGCCATTTCCTGTATTTCTCACAATCAGGCTGCCCTCATATCCGTTTGCGCAGTAGTCTGTGCCGTTTGTGCTGTACAGAAATGTACCACCCTCTGGAGTTATGATTCTACTGTCTCCACTTTCTATCCCAAGAGAAGTCACATCTATGGCTGTTCCTCCCTCCACTACAGAGCTCTCGTTTGTCCTCTGATTAAAAATATGACAGGGATTATCTGATTTTATAAATACATTTGAGTACAAATATTCATCATTACTCTTAAGCAATACCCTTATATTTGAATGGTCTATCTCCTGCTCAAGAACCACTGCACATATTTTATCTCCCTCCAGCACATACCTGAGTCTTGTGCCTCCAAAGACCAGCTCATCCCAGCTTGTCTCACTAACGCTGTCTCCAAGAGTAGTATAAACAGGCACCGTGTCAAGGGCAGCAACATATCCATAGCCTTCTATTTCTATCTGATTTGAATTCTTATTATATGATAAAAGGTTTCCCTCTACACTATCCCCCTTGTATCTGATTTTGGTGATTTTGCCATCTATAACCTCAATATCGCTTATTCCGCATACATCCTTCTGCAGATGTCCTGCTACCTCGTATTCATTATTCTGGCATACGAATCTGATTACTCCGCCATCCGAGCTTGTAATATAGGCGTTTTCATATAGTATATTGTCCGCTATCTGTGTCTCCGCCTTTGCAGATGTCTTGACGCTATTTGTTATTACAATGATAAAAGTCAATGTAACGCACAGCACAATCACTGCCAAAATCATAAGTGTTACCTTTTTCATTCCTCTCCTTCCTTTTGAAAAAAAGAAGCTGCCATAATAGCAGCTTCTCTTATCATTTGTACATTAATTAATGTTCATTTGTAAATAATCCCCAAGGTGCCGTTTCCTGTAATTTAGACTCCTAGCAAAAGCTAGGTGGGTAACCGCAGTCTGCGTTCTGCCTTCCGCTGAATCTAAGGCGGCCTGACATCTGGCAGTTCATATAGGAATCCCGTTTAAAGTAAATGTAGGTTCTAAATACACAGGATTGTCGAACATCTCAGGTTTTATCTTTCGTTGGTCTTATTATACTGTATTATCTCAAAAGTATCAATTGGAAATTACTGTCATTTTACATATTTTTCTCTTGCACTTCTAAATCTATTAGAAAAAATAATAAGCACAACCACAAAGACAATCATCTCTATCCAGTTGTAATACTTAATCTCATAGACCATGCCTGATACCAGCCCCAGTATGCCAAGAATTATTGTGACAGCTCCGAATATAAAGCAGATTGGAGATACATAATCAATAAAGCCCTTTGCGTCCTTTACCTTTTTAAGTTCCTCTGGTGCTAAAAACATCTTGCTTATTTTGTTGCTGCTTCTCATGCTGATTGTCGAGCATATGAGATAGATTCCCAGACCAATTATAACTATATCTAATATATTTGTTGTTGCCATTTTTTCTCTCCTTTGCAAATCAATATTATACTTTTTCGCCTCACTTATTTCAACTTCTATTTTGAGGACAAAATAGGTTTATAGTCCCATATTAATCATTGATTTAAAGTTTTATTTATAGTAAAATACTTAATATAATTATTTAAGGAGCATGATGATAAATGTTAAACAATTTTAAAGTTTTAATATGTGATGATTCTATTCTTGCACGTAAACAGCTCAAGGACATTATTTCCACACTGGGAAATCCTACTTTCATTGAGGCATCAGACGGACAGGACGCAATTGACAAATATAAAGCAAATAATCCTGATATGGTATTTCTCGACATTGTTATGCCTAAAAAAGATGGAAATATTGTAATCAGCGAAATTATTGAATACGATCCAAATGCTACTATTATCATAGCATCTTCAGTTGGAACACAATCCCAGCTCAAATGTGCTCTTCAGGCAGGTGCAAAGGATTTTGTTCAGAAACCTCTTGATAAACAGCTAATTATTGATGTTATTGAGAAATATACTGAAGGGAGATAGATAATGTATACTCAGTTTTTTGGAACTTATTTATTATCAAAAAATTACGTTAATACTGAGCAGCTGTTTAACGCCATGCAGAAGCTGTCTTCCCAGCATATGAAGCTAGGTACTCTTGCAATCCATGCTGGGCTTATGACTGCTTCTGAGGTGGACGGTATTGTGGTTGAGCAGACTCATCAGGACAAGCGTTTCGGTGAGCTTGCCATTCAGATGGGGTATCTGACAGAGGAACAGGTTGTGGATTTACTCAAGACACAGGGACCTGACTATCTCTTACTGGGTCAGATTCTTGTTGATGAGCATATTTTAACCAACAGTGATTTGGAAAATATCATCGCTGATTATAAGTTAAGCAACGAGATTCTTGATTTGGATATGAAGGTGGAGAATCAGGAATGCTTCTACAAATTGTTTGATAATTTCTTCATTGCATCAGAGACTCCTGTCACGGACTTTGGACGTATGTATATGGAGCTGTTATTCAATAACTTTGTACGTTTTGTCGGAGAGGATTTCACTCCATTTTCTGTAGACAGATGTACAGAGTTTCCTGCTGAGTGCTGTGTTGGTCAGGAAGTTATCGGCGATTATTCCATAACATCATACATCAGCATGGATGAGGAAACTGCTATCACTTTCGCTTCCAGATATGTAGGGGATGAATTTGATTCCTATGACGAGTATGTCAAGGCATCATTGGAGGATTTCCTCAATCTCCACAATGGATTGTTTATCGTGAACTGCTCAAATAATAATTCTCTGGAGTTATCTATTTCTGCACCGATGCATTATGATGATTCACTTATTGAGTTTGAGAATACTACATATCATTTTCCTATATTGTATTCATTTGGTACTTTGCACTTCATTATTGAGGTTAAGAGGACTTGTGAGATGAATTAATTTGAGGGTATGCAGGTGTGACGATAGGACGGCGCCCTATGTAGGTTGTGACAGAAAGCAGCTATATACGATTTATTCGAGAAAATTTGCAAGTTTGTTCCGAGGTCTCTTTAGGATAGTTGGCTGAGAAATACGCCATATCCCAGGCTGTGTGCCTCGGAACAGTTGCAAATTTGTCTCTCATAAATGTATATAGCTGCTTTCTCTTTACGCTTTTAGGGCGCCTGGATTGTGGCTTGCGTTAGGTCTGCAAATGGTCTTCACATGCTCTGATAATTAATTCATTCTGGGGGATGAAGATTCGCAGGATATAATTTTGCTTCGCTCATTATATCCTGGGTGTAGTCATTAATGGTTTGCAATCGTTAGTAACAATTATGCCTGATTATGGGTTTGCTGGTACACATTATGGCTCTTTTATAGGCACATGATGTATAATTACATATTACAGATATATTAATATGAACAGCCATGTTTTTGCTCTGCGGCTGATATAATTTTGCTGCGCTCATTATATCTGGATAAGACATGTTTATACTATATAATTAATACAGAGAACCTGGCACTGGCAGCTTTTCTTGCATACTTTGACACTATAAAAAGAGCAGGTCAAAATTGACCTACTCTTTCTTAATACGGAAAATCTCCGCCAGTCGGCGGAGATTTTTTTCCCTCAGTATGCAGAAAAGCTGCCTGTTACAGTTATTGTGTATGTAGCCCCTGTTACTTGCGCAGGAAATTTCTCACTGCGTCCACCATCTCGTCTACTTCACATACTGTATCGTGAAGTATCTCTGCACTTCTGATATCCTCGATTGCCTGTGGTACTGCCACATTTCCTATCTTTGACAGCTCATCTACCAGCTCAAAGTCTGTCTTTGAGTCATAGGCTGGATCTATTGCGTCCATTACGCTTCTTGTGAACTTGAATGGGCTTGCTGTTGATGCTATTACTGTCTTTGTAGCTGTATCACCTGTTGCTTTTTTATACTTGGCGTATACGCCTGCAGCTACTGCTGTATGTGTATCTATGATATAGCCTGTCTTATCGTACAATGCCTTGATTACTTCTGCTGTCTCCTTCTCGCTGGTGTAGCTGCCATAGAAGTCCTTGAGCTTGTCCTTCATGTCATCCGAGATTGAATACTCTCCTGCTGTTGTGAGGGCTTTCATAAGCTCTGCATTCTTTGCAGCATCATTTCCTGCTATTCTGTAGATTAATCTCTCAAGGTTTGATGAAATCAGGATATCCATTGATGGAGAATTTGTAAGGATAAACTCTCTGTTCTTGTTGTAGGTACCTGATTTGAAGAAGTCAAACAATACCTTGTTTTCATTTGATGCACAGATTAATTTTGCGATTGGAAGTCCCATATTCTTTGCATAATATGCCGCAAGGATATTTCCAAAGTTGCCTGTTGGAACTACTACGTTAATCTTCTCATCCTTTGCGATTTCTCCGTTTGCAAAAAGCTTGGCATACGCATATACATAATAGACAATCTGTGGTACAAGACGTCCGATATTGATAGAGTTTGCTGATGAGAACTGATAGCCTGCATCATCCATCTCCTTTGCCAGAGCCTTGTCATTAAACATCTGCTTCACACCTGTCTGTGCCTGGTCAAAGTTGCCGTTTATACCTACTACATGTGTGTTTGCGCCCTTCTGGGTAACCATCTGTTTCTCCTGGATTGGGCTTACACCATGCTTTGGATAAAATACTACAATCTTGGTGCCCTCTACATCTGCAAAGCCTGCCAGTGCAGCCTTGCCTGTGTCTCCTGATGTAGCAGTGAGAATTACTATGTCATTTTTTACATTATTTTTTCTCGCAGAGGTTATAAGCAAATGAGGTAAAATCGATAATGCCATATCCTTAAAAGCGATTGTTGAGCCATGGAACAGCTCCAGATAATATGCTCCATCAGCAGATACAAGCGGAGCAATCTCCTCTGTATCAAACTTGCTGTCATATGCCTTATTGATACAAGCCTTTAACTCTTCCTCTGTAAAATCTGTAAAGAATTCCTTCATTACAGCATATGCAGTCTCCTGATAAGACATCTCTGCCAGCTCTTCAACTGAATATTTAAGCTCAGGGATTCGCTCTGGAACAAAAAGTCCTCCATCATCTGCAAGTCCTTTAAGTATAGCCTGTGATGCTGTCAGTTTAACATCAGCATTTCTTGTACTAGAATACATTAAGTCCATTTTTTACCTCACATTTCATCAACTAAATTTTGTTATGAACAGTATAATAAATTTCATATATCAAATCAACATTAAAAATGCTACAATATATTGTAAATACTAATAATTTTTTCTAAGGAGTTCACAATGCTGCCTGGTGTATATGTTGCCACACGCAAAGACAAAAGTACATATTATCGTTCAAATATAACCTTCCGCAACAAGCATATAAGTCTCGGAAGCTATGATACAGAAACTGCCGCAAATCAGGCGTACCGAGTTGCCTCATCGATTCTGGCAGGCGGGGATTCTATCGAAAATTCCTTTTACCAGACCTATGCCCTGCCCTTTGAAAAGATAGTAACGCTTATCAATTTCAGGGATAACAATATGTATATTCCTACCCCCATATATTTGAGAAAAAAGCATTTCAGCTACTATCTGAGTATAAATCAGGAATTAAAGTTTGATATCGATGACCTCTTTTACTACTCTGAGCACAAAATCATGCAGCGTCAGGGACACCTGTTTGTCAATGATTTTGGTATGCAGGTCACTATCTTAAGCAGATATGGCATAAAGCCTCACGCAGTCCTGGGAAAGGACTATCGTTTCATAAATGACGACCCTACTGATTTCAGATATTCAAATATTGAGGTCATAAATCCATACTTTGGGGTCTCAAGAATAGAAACCCACGGCAGCTATCAGTACCGTACCAAGCTCCATATCAAGGGGAATTTTACTATCGGCACCTACTCTTCAGCAGAGCGTGCCGCTATCGCCTACAACAAGGCTGTCGACCTTGCTCACGCCGCTGGCATCAGCAAGAATTTTCCCGAAAACTATATCGAGACCCTATCTGCCAGAGAGTATGCTGATACCTACTCAAAGCTTAAAATATCAACTAAATTCACCGATTATTTAAAAGGACTTCCTCAGCCATAAGGAAGCCCTTTATTTACAATGTTCTACTTCTGATTGATGTAGTTTACAAGTCCTTCACAATCTATGATTTTTTGCATAAATGGTGGAAACGCCTGTCCCTCAAATTTCTGACCAGTTGTGACATCTGTAATCACACCCGAATCGAAATCCACCTCCACCTCGTCTCCTGCCGAGATTGCTGCAGCAGCCTCTGGGCACTCGATAATAGGAAGTCCGATATTGATTGCATTTCTGTAAAAAATTCTGGCAAAGGTCTCAGCTATGACACAGCTCACACCAGATGCCTTTATCGACAAAGGTGCATGCTCTCTTGAAGAGCCACAGCCAAAGTTCTTATTTGCCACGATGATATCACCTGACCTGACATTTTTCACGAAATCCTTATCAATATCCTCCATACAATGTGTTGCAAGCTCCTTTGGATCCGAAGAATTAAGGTATCTTGCAGGGATAATAACATCTGTATCTACGTTATCTCCATATTTGAATACACTACCATGTGCAGCCTTCATTATTCCGTCCTCCAATCCTATACAACTTCATCTGGTCCTGAGATTTTACCTGTAATGGCACTTGCAGCCGCAACTGCTGGGCTTGCCAGAAATACCTCAGACTCTACATGTCCCATTCTGCCTACAAAGTTACGGTTTGTAGTAGAGACGCATCTCTCGCCCTCTGCCAGAACGCCCATATAACCGCCCAGGCAAGGTCCACAGGTTGGAGTGCTTACGATTGCTCCTGCCTCTATAAATGTGCGGATAAGTCCCTCTTCCATTGCATCCAGATAAATCTTTTGTGTTGCAGGAATTACAATTACCCTGACACCCTTCTTGCATTTTTTGCCCTTCATAATCGAAGCCGCTATTCTGAGGTCATCCATTCTGCCGTTAGTACAAGAACCAATTACTACCTGATCTATCTTAACTTCTCCTACTTCATCGATAGTTCTTGTATTTTCAGGAAGATGCGGAAAAGCTACTGTTGGCTTAAGTGTGCTTAAGTCTATAGTATATTCCTCATCATATACTGCATCCTCATCTGCCTCATATTCCACAAATGGTCTCTGTGAATGTTCCTTCATATAGGCTCTGGTCAAATCATCTACTGGGAAGATACCATTCTTGCCACCAGCCTCAATAGCCATATTTGCTATTGTCAGTCTGTCGTCCATTGAAAGATACTGTATGCCGTCACCAACAAACTCCATTGATTTGTACAGTGCGCCATCCACGCCAATCATTCCTATGATATGCAGGATAATATCCTTTCCGCTAATCCACTTTGCAGGCTTTCCTGTCAGATTAAACTTAATAGCTGAAGGCACCTTAAACCATGCCTTGCCTGTAGCCATTCCAGCGGCCATATCTGTACTGCCCACACCTGTTGAAAATGCACCAAGCGCACCATATGTACATGTATGCGAATCAGCTCCGATTATCACATCACCAGCCACTGTAAGTCCTTTTTCAGGAAGTAATGCATGCTCGATTCCCATTTCTCCAACGTCAAAATAATTACTTATCTCATTCTTACATGCAAACTCTCTTACGCATTTGCAATGCTGTGCAGATTTAATATCTTTATTTGGAACAAAATGGTCCATAACAAGTGCTATTTTATCCTTATGAAATACCCCATCCACATTCATTTTCTCAATTTCATGAATAGCAACTGGCGAAGTAATATCATTGCCAAGCACAAGATCCAAATCAGCCTCAATAAGCTGACCTGCGGTCACTGAATCAAGTCCAGCATGTGCAGCAAGAATCTTCTGTGTCATTGTCATTCCCATATGTCTCGTCCTCCTAATTAATATACAGATACCAATTTTCCTGTGAGTGAACATATCGGTATCTCATCAACTAGAATCTTATCATATGTACATCTATAATAAAAATACATAATAAACATATTTACCATAACCTTGTTTTATGATAAAATAAGTTAAAATAAATCGGGAGGATTTGCCCTATGAATCAGAATTTATCATCATATTGGATATTCTATACAGTCGCAAATGCGGGAAATATCTCAAAGGCAGCAAAGGAGCTGTACATAAGTCAGCCAGCTATAAGTAAATCTATTCAAAAGCTTGAGGAGAGCTTAAACTGCAAGCTTTTTTCCAGAAGCTCACGAGGGGTCGTCCTGACCACCGAGGGCAATCTCCTCTATGGACATGTCAAGGAGGCATTTGAGACACTTGGTGCAGGCGAGGAAAAACTGAAGCGCTCTATCGAGCTTGGCGTAGGTCATATCAATATAGGAGTCAGCGCTACCCTCTGCAAATACATACTTATGCCTTATTTAAAGGAGTTCATAAAGAGGAATCCTCATATCAGCATATCAATAAGCTGCCAGTCTACTAATGAGACCCTGAAGCTCTTAGACGACAACAAGATTGATATAGGTCTGATTGGAAAACCTAACAATCTGAAAAATATAAACTTCTATTATGTAGACAACATCAAGGATGTCTTTGTGGCAAACAAGGAATATCTGAGAAACTTAAGTGCCAGAGGCATCAAGAAAAATGAGATTTTGGAAAACTCCACCCTCATGCTTCTTGACAAAAACAATATGACCCGTCAGTACATAGACGATTATTTGCAGGAAAACCAAATCGAGGTTGCGGATGCAATCGATATTTCAAACATGGATCTCTTAATCGATTTTGCAAAAATCGGTGTGGGTGTTGCCTGCGTAATCAAGAGTTTCGTGGCAAAAGAACTGGCTGATGGAACCCTTGTAGAGATACCGCTTGGCATCCCTATCCATGAGCGTGAGGTGGGCTTTGCCTACAAGGAATCAGCAAATCCATCTAATTCGCTCCTTGAATTTATTGATTTCTTTAAGAGCTATAACCCGGAGGATAATTAAATGAAAGAACAGCTTCACACTATTCCAATCGCCGATGCCATGGCAAATTCTGGCGAGTGTCCTTTCTGCTACATAGAGAGGCGTACTGAAAATCATATGCTTGACTTTGTACTTGGCCATGGGGCTTCCTATATGGAGGCAGACATCCGAGATATGACAGATAAGGAGGGCTTCTGCCGTGCCCATTTCAAGAAAATGTATGATTACGGCAATTCCCTGGGCAATGCATGGATTCTCAAGACTCTGTACATGCGCCATATTGAGGAAATGGATAAGGAATTCAAAAATTTTAAGCCTGATTCTGTAAAAAAATCTGGTTTATTTAAGAAAAAGGATGAATCCTCTTCAAACAGTATCGTAAACTGGATTGAACAGAGGGAAAGCAGCTGCTTCATATGTAACAGCGTCCAGAACACCTTTAATGCCTATATGAAAACTTTCTTTTCCATGTACAAAAAGGATGCAGACTTCCGCAGGCAGGTGGCTGAGACCAAGGGGTTCTGCCTCGACCATTTCAAGGTGCTTTTGACTGGTGCTGATGAGTACTTAAATGATAAGGAGCGCAAGGAATTCTATGATATGGTGCTGCCTCAGATGCAGGAAAACATGAAGCGTGTATATGAGGATGTGGCATGGTTTATAGAGAAATATGATTACAAGAATAAGGATGCGGACTGGAAGGATTCCAAAGACGCTATACAGAGGGGAATGCAGAAGCTGAGGGGAAGTGACCCGTCTGCTGAACCGCACAAGCTTAAGAGATAAAAATATCCCACGCCCGATTTTCGGGTGTGGGATATTTTTTACTTCATTACAATGTTTACAATCTTGCCAGGTACATAAATTTCTTTTACTATGTTTCCTGTGAGCTTGTCGGCTATAGCTTCCTTTGCTTTGGCAAGTACTTCATCCTTTGGATCAGCCTTTGCAATGGCGATTGTTCCCTTGGTCTTACCATTAATCTGAACTGCTATCTCAACTGTATCTTCTACAGTCTTTGCCTCGTCATATGTTGGCCATGGCTCGTAGGCGATTGTGTTGTCATGTCCCATCTTCTGCCAGATTTCCTCTCCTGCATGTGGGCATACACATGAGAACATCTTTACGAGTCCTTCTGCATACTCTCTTGGGCATTTTCCTACCTTATATACCTCGTTTACGAATATCATCATCTGGCTGATAGCTGTATTGTAGCCAAGTGCTTCAAAGTCGTTTGTGACTTTTTTAACAGTCTGGTGATAAATTCTCTCAAGTGGTCCGCCAACTTCATCTGTGATGTTTTCTGGCTCTGTGAAGAAATTCCATACTCTTGTGATGAATCTCTTTGCGCCCTGTACGTTGTTGTCATTCCATGGCTTAGATACCTCAAGTGGTCCCATGAACATCTCATAGAGACGAAGTGTGTCTGCACCATACTCTTCTACTACATCGCTTGGGTTGACAACGAACTCTGGAAATCTCTTTCCCATCTTGATTCCGTTTGAGCCGAGAATCATTCCCTGATGTACCAGCTTCTTGAATGGCTCTTTTACTGGTGATAAGCCCTTATCATAGAGGAATCTGTTCCAGATTCTCGAATACATAAGGTGACCTACTGCATGCTCTGGTCCACCTACATAGAGGTCTACTGGAAGCCAGTGCTTGAGAAGCTCCTGATTAGCAAACTCCTTGTCATTGTCTGGGTCAATATATCTCATATAGTACCATGATGAACCTGCTGAGCCTGGCATTGTAGAGGTCTCACGGGTTCCCTTGACACCATTCCTGTCATATTTTTTCCACTCTGTGGCATTCTCAAGTGGTGCCTTGCCATTGTGTCCCTTGTAGTCCTCAAGCTCTGGGAGAACAAGTGGAAGCTCATCATCTGGAAGGAAGTAAATCTCGCCATCCTCCCTGTATACACATGGAACTGGCTCTCCCCAGTATCTCTGACGGGCAAAAATCCACTCACGGAAACGGTAGTTTACTGTTCTTCTGGCAACGCCCATCTTCTCAAGCTTGGCTGTGATTGCCTCCTTGGCATCCTCTACTACCATGCCTGTGAACTCCTCTGAGTTAATAAGCTTGCAGCCCTTGCCCAGATAGTCGTGCTTTTCAAAGGCATGCTCTGATACGTCAGCACCATCTATAACCTGAATCATCTCGATATTGTGTGCCTGAGCATACTCAAAGTCTCTCTGGTCATGTGTTGGAACAGCCATAACTGCACCTGTACCATAGCTTGCAAGTACAAAGTCACCGATAAACATACGGACTTCCTTACCATTTACAGGGTTGATACACTTAAGTCCCTTAAGCTCACAGCCAGACTTGGTCTTGTTAAGCTCTGTTCTATCCATATCGCTCTTTTTAAGAGTCTCGTCAATATATGCCTGAACCTCCTCACGGTTCTCTACCCTGTCGAGAAGTCCTTTTACAATCTCTCCGTCTGGAGCAAGTACCATAAATGTGATACCATAGATTGTCTCAATACATGTTGTGAAGATAGAGAACTCTCCGCCTCCGACAATCTTGAAATCAACCTCTACACCAGTACTCTTTCCAATCCAGTTTCTCTGCATCTCTTTTGTAGATTCTGGCCAGTCAATCTCATCAAGTCCCTCAAGAAGCTTCTCTGCAAATGCAGGCTGGTCGATAACCCACTGCTTCATGTTCTTGCGGACTACTGGATAGCCTCCACGCTCAGACTTGCCATCGATAACCTCATCATTTGAGAGAACTGTTCCAAGTTCCTCACACCAGTTAACTGGCATATCAATATGCTTTGCATATCCGTCGAGGTAAAGCTGTTTGAAAATCCACTGTGTCCATTTATAGAACTTAGGGTCACTTGTTGCAATTACTCTTGACCAATCATAGTCAAAGCCTAATTCCTTAAGCTGCTTTGAGAATGTCTTGATATTCTCCTGTGTAAATCCGTTTGGATGATTTCCAGTTGTAACAGCGTACTGCTCTGCTGGTAATCCAAATGAATCATATCCCATTGGATGAAGGACATTGTAGCCCTGCATTCTCTTCATTCTTGACATAATATCTGTTGCTGTATATCCCTCTGGATGTCCTGCGTGAAGACCTACTCCTGATGGGTATGGAAACATGTCAAGAGCGTAATATTTTGGTTTGGAGAAATCCCAGATATCGGTTTTGAATGTCTCGTTTTTCTCCCAGTATTCCTGCCATTTTTTCTCTATGGCTTTGTGGTTATATGCTTCTGCCATAACGTGCTCCTCTCTTTTTTGTTTAATGTGATTTGTGGCTCGGGATGTTGTGCTAAGCCTGTCAGGGATGTTTGACGGGTTTCGGATGTAAGATTTTCTAAATGTTCTGATATAGTTGGTTTATGCTTGACGCAATCGTTCAAGATTCGCCATCCATGGCTCAGCTTTCACTCTCGGCAACGTCCTGTTGCCGAGTTGCTGGAAAACGTACAGAGCATTAAGAAAATCTAACAGCCTGCACAAGTCAAACACCCCTGACAGGCTTAGCACAGCATCCCTACCTTTACTTTATATTAATCAATAAAATATGCTATTGGAATTAGAATATAATACTGATAATTTTTGTTGTTAAATACTATGTAAAAATATCATAAGCAATTTTTACATAAAACAAAAAGGCTTCGTCGCTTATATCTATTAATGTTATACACCAACACAATATCTATAAGAGACGAAGCTTTATTCTCCGTGGTACCACTCTAATTCGTCTACTAATTACATTTTTGCTACGCATAACAATGATAACCATAATAATTATAATAATACGACAGTACTAATTGTCATTGCTAATCTGGTATATGCAACATAATAAATAGACGCACTCATAATTTGTAACGTAAATCACACGCCTGAAGCTACTTAATCATATACACTCTTTATATGCTCGCCACGTTTATGGTGTCGACAGCTCACATAAATCCAGCTGTGTTCTGGTTCACTTCAAGGACTCCGAGATGAGTTCAAAGCTTACAGCTTACTGACTCGCACCTTCCGTCAGCTCTCTTTAAAGTGTCCACTTCTACTACTTCTCTTCACAGTCTTTTTAAATATATTATTTTTATCTCAAAATGTTCATCAGCTGCATGGTTTATTCCCACTCAGTTTTAGTCCAATGAACAAATCCCATTCTACACATCACATTAAAATTTGTCAAGAAAAACCCGATGCTTTTGCATCGGGTTTCCTGAGATACTGGAATGTCTGCTACAGACATATCTATGTATCATATTATTTGTATGTAACGAATTAGTTGTTGATGAGCTTATCGTTCTCGTTGTTCCAGCTGTAAAGCTTACGGATTTCCTCACCAACCTTCTCTGATGGATGCTCAGATGCAAGCTTTCTCATAGCCTTGAAGTGTACCTGACGTCCTGCTGGTGACATATCAAGTAAGAACTCTTTTGCGAATGTTCCATCCTGGATATCTGTAAGAATCTGCTTCATAGCCTTCTTTGTATCCTCTGTTACAATCTTTGGTCCTGTGATGTAATCACCATACTCTGCTGTGTTAGAGATTGAGTATCTCATTCCTGCGAAGCCTGACTGGTAGATAAGGTCTACAATAAGCTTCATCTCATGGATACACTCGAAGTATGCGTTTCTTGGGTCATATCCAGCCTCACAGAGTGTCTCAAATCCTGCCTGCATAAGGGCACAAACACCACCACAAAGTACTGCCTGCTCACCGAAAAGGTCTGTCTCTGTCTCTGTACGGAATGTT
>CAVKUD010000057.1:0-15050 GCA_963659315.1 Senegalimassilia sp.
AACTTGCAGAACGCATTAGAAAAAACAAATCCTTCAATGTATCTTCCGGAGAAAGTCCATAATGTTCTCTTACACTTTCTACATAGTAATCTCTACTATTATCTGATAATGTATATTTCTGTGATTTTACACGAAATACACACAAAAGATTTTTTAAGGAGAAGAAAATATCATATTTATTTTGTTCTAAATTATAATTATATTTACACATAAAAAAGTCCTTTGAAATTTTTCTATGTTACCATTTTAAACTTCAAAGGATTTCTTATTATTCTTTTTACAATATTTTTTCAAAAAAAAATTTTATTTTTTTCACAAAATAGTTCATAAAAATCAATTTCCAACAACTCACATAACCTTAAAGCTGTTTTTATTTTCAGGCTATCTAATGAAATATCTGAATTAGTATATATATTCGTCAAATGTCTCCTGCTCACGCCTATTATCTTAGCTATATCCTGATTGATTAATGTACTTGATGTCAGATTGCTTTGTACTAATGCATCATATAATATCTTCCGCTGCGCATCTTCCGGTGGCGGATTAAGTAATTCCTTTATTCTTACTAGAATTGGTGCAGCATACTTATTATATCCGTCCTCCTCATTCTTACCATCCATACTGATAAATTCTCCCCATTTTTTAATATTCTTCTTATAAAGCTCCATTAATTGCTCAATTTCGCCACCAGTAAATCGTTTCCTGCTTTTATATTGATAAATCCTTAAATATAGTTTTCCTTTTACATGTAAAAACTCTTTCTCCTCCTTGTGTTCATTCTCCCATTTTTTGACTGCCTGTCTTACTTCATCTTGATATGGATAATACCTCTCAAAAAAATCAATAATATTAATATTTAATGCAGAAAATATTTTTCTAATTCGTTTGACAGATACATCTTCTAATGAATATTTACCTTCCCTGTACGCCGCAAGAGAATTGACATCTGTATCTGTTATTTGTTCTAATTCACTTATTGAAAGACCTGATTCTTTAATATATCGGTTAAAAGCAATATTACCTTGCATAAGCATCTCCTCCTATGCAAACAATACCATTATTTCTTCCCCTTGTCAATTTATTTAAAACGATAATACAAATCCATCCACCGAATCCTTGTAATTAAGTACAATATTTCCATCATCATCCAAAGATACAATGTAGGAAACCACCTTGCTTTTATCTTCGTTAAATATATTCAGAACATATTGACCAGAATCGTTCAATGTAATTTCGTAGGAGTATCCTTCAACATTTGTGTTGTCTACATCAAAAAAACCAGAATACGATCCATCTGTTCCAAAGGTAAATGACACATCATCTGCAGGCTGAAATGTCCATCCACTAAGCAATGATGAATACACATTAGACATCTCAGAATTTATCTTTGCAATATCCAGGCTTTCAGTCGTTGCCCCACCATTTTCTGCTTTAATCGCCTCCGAACTTATGCGACTTGAAAAAGTAGAATGAAGATAAAGGCAAAGACCGACAATAATGATAATGTTTATGAATATAATACATACAAGTGCTTTTTTTGAATTAAGCAGTTTTTTCATGTTTTCCTTGAGTTTCATTTCTTTTTTCATGTAAATTATCCTCCATAATTTGATTAATTTCTTTTTATTGATAATAGCGTACTAAATATGTAAAAAAATAAAATAAAAAAAATATTTATACGAAAAGAATGACACCACATAAATGGTGCCATTCCCTCTACTGCCATAAATCGACTATTACATTTGCTTATTATTCATCATCGTCATTTGACGCTGACGATTTTCTTTTTTTTGTTACGAAAATTACCGCTGCACCACCTACTACTGCCACTACCATAAGTACAAGTGCTAAGTTTCTTAAACCTGTTTTATCTGTATTTGGAGTATCAGATACTTCCTCAGCTGCAAGCACCTCTGTACTTGCATTTTCATTCACTACTGTCCCAATAGCAATGTGTGCTACAGTTACTGGAGATAAATCAGGTAACGCAACATTTAACTGTCCATTATGAGCTGTCACAACTTCTACATCAAATGTATTCTCTCGTACAGTGCTCTCATGCACTACAAAATATAATTCTTCATCTTCAAATTCATCAGATTTTAATTCTACATCAGCATTTTTGCCATTTTCAATGGCTGTTTTCTGCTCATCACTCGCTTCAATGTCTATGCTTGCAATAACATCAAGACTTACCTTTGATGTACTGTCTGTCGCAATTCCCTCTAACCGAGTTGCTCCCAAATCTGCCAATTCATCAAGATGATTAGCATAGTAATTTAAAATAGTATATGCAGAATTTTTCTGTGCATCTGTTGATTCACTTGAGCTTGCCCCATTTGTTTCAACTATTGATGCGCTACTGCTACTTAATTTTTTTAGTTTAACAGTTGCCACTTGTTTTTCTGCCACAGTATTTGCAGTAGTAACATCTGGCATTGATATTGCCACTGGAGTTCCTTCTTCATATGTTGCCCCAGATGATGCCTTAAAGGTGCTTGCCACCACCGTTTTAGAGTCTTCTGTACTTTCCTTATCTTTTTCTGACACATTTGCACTTGAGGTTTTACCTGATTTTGCCTGTGTCGTATTTGAGCTTGTACTTGCACTGTTAGTAGTATTTGCTTTCTCTGATGCTACATAACTTTTTGTTGTGCTTCCATTGCCTGTATTACCATCCGTTACTGTAGATTGAGATGCACTCGAACCCGAAGATGATACATTGCTCTTATTACTGCTTGATGTCCCTGCATTTGTTGATGCAGATGTACTTGCAGAATTTGAATTCTGAGATGTACTGCTCTGAGAAGTATTCTTTACATTATTAAGTTGAGTTTTCAATGACTCATTGTCAGATGTCAATGCGTTCACTTTGCTTGTTAAAGCCTTATTCTCTGCACTCAGCGTATTGACATTATCACTTAATGTGCTATTTGCTGCAGATAGTTCATCAACCTTCGATGTTAATGTGCTCTTATCAGTTGTCAGGCTTTGTACCTGACTGCTAAGCGTTGCATTCGTATCTGTCAGTGATTTTACTTTATCACTGAGTGTTGCATTTGCATCTGATAAAGTATTAATCTGTGCTGTAAGTGTAGCAATTTCCTCTGTCTTATCATCTACAGTAACACTTGCCACACCATCTGCATATCCAGTCTTATAATTGTTACTGTTCTTATCAATGACTGTATCGTCATATGCACCAGAAGCTACCTTTTCTGATACCTGGGCAACTAATTCATCTCCGGTTTTATCTGTTCCGATAAGTTCCTGAATTTTCTTAATTGTTCCATCGTTTGCTACCTTCTGATTTACATAGTCACGAATTGCTGCTTCTACTTCCTCATTGCTTGCTGATGAATCTAATGAAAGTCCAAATAAATTATTTGCATTTTCTACAGTCATCTGATAATTAGATGCGGATTCCTGCAATGCCTTAACCTGTTTCTGAAGTTCTGCAATCTGCTCATCCTTATCTGTCAGCTGTGATTGTATAACAGTCAACTGTTCCTGAAGTTTAGCAACCTGCTCCTTATATGAAGTCAATTCTGTCTCTTTTGCATCTAAATCAGACTTGCTCTGATTTAACTCATCTAAAGTTTTCTGGTTTGCGCTAATCTGTTCCTGCAGTTTCGCTGCGGCTTCCTCATTTCCATCCTTAATCGCCTGCTCATAATCTGCCTGTAACTGTTCCTTCTCCTGTTCTTTTGCTGCAATCTGGTTTGAAAGGTTCTCCTTTTCTGTCTGCAGAGTCTTAATCTGTTCTTCCAATTCAGCCTGTTTCTTTTCTGCTTCCTGAATCTTTTCATTTACACTCTCCAGATTATTCATGAGTTCTTTGTTTTGCTCATTTGCAGTATCTAACTGCTTCTGTAATGACTCCACCTGTGCATCAAGAGATGTAATTCTACTATTTAATGCATTAATAGCATTTCTAGCAGATTCTATATCATTTACAGTTAAGTCTTCACTTGATAAGATTTCATAAATCGAATTAAGTGCTTTGCTATAGTTGTCTGCTTGTGCCTGCGCTGTACTTAACTGACCTGCCAATGTATTCTTATCGTTGAGTAACTGTTCTGCCTCTCTTATATAGGCTTCTACCCCTTTAATTACCTCATCTGCTGAAGATGTATCATTAATTTTAGTATCAAGTGATGAATTATTAATTGCCTCTCCAATACTTGTTAATTTATCACTCATATCCTGCAGGCTCTTTAATGCTGCAGCAATACCAGCCTTAATCTCTGCTATCTTATCAGCATCAATGTCTGTACTGTTTAATTCATCTGAATTTTCTACATAATCAGATAAGAGGTTAGCAATTTCTACATACTCCTGTTTCAACGAAGTAATAGTATCCGTTTTTGCTTTCTTATCCTCATTAATAACTGATAATGCGGCTGTTAATGCCTGGTTAATATCAGATGCTGTTGCATCATCTGCCAAGGTCAAAGCTGAACCATAAGTTGTGTTTATAATTTCTAACCACGCTTTTACATTCTCTACTGTAGCACTATTATTGCTGTCTGCAGATGTAAATGCTTGTGATAATGCTGCAAGTGCTTTTTTGTACTCACCAGCCACATCATCTGCGTTTGTGTCATATGTTGTGCCTAAAATACCATTAATAGATGAAATTGAGGTTTTCATACTATTTTCTAAATCTGCAATTTCATCATTCAAATTCTTGATTTTTTCTACTACTTTATCATATCCTCCATATGTCTCCTCTACATATGCCTGATCAGTATACTTCTCTACCCTAATAGATAATGTATATACATATGGGGTATCACTATGAACATAATTTCCTTCTCCATCAAGAGAATAGAAAGAAATAATTGCTGCATCAAGCCCCTTCGTTAGGTCTTCATCACTTGCAGTAAGTGGTTCAAATGCCGCTACTGTATCTTCTGTCAGGTTTCCATCTCTTGATGCCTGTGCATACTCAGAAGAGCGAATTACATAAAAATGCTCTGTATCATATGCATTGCCTACTGTATTACCAAATAATGCAGATACACTTACTTTAGTTTTATCAATGGACTGACCTGTCAGTAATGTACCTACAAATTTTGCCTCAATTCCAGACTGCTCGTTTGTTACTACATTTACATCACTTGTGTCACTTTCTGCCATCATCTGCTCTACTGTTTTGGCTGCATCGTATTTAAATGTTACTGCAGATGCTTTACCCTTTGCGAATTTTTCATATGCTCGTTTATTATTATCCAGCGTCTTAGTATTAGAAGTTAAAATACCATTACCAGATTTATCATATGTCGCTGTAAGACCTGCCCCATCATTCGTGCCACCATCATAATATACTGTTACCTTTCCAGAAGTAGCATATGCACTCTGATAATCATCTGTTGCGTCCCATCCAGAACTACTCTTTGTACCTTTATTGAAGAATTCAAACATAGTATTTTCATTCTTCACATAGAAGTTACGGTCAATGTCTGAATCCTGTCCATTCCAGTTATAGTTTACCAACTGTACGTTATCATCAAGAATTACTGTGCTAATGCTAGTACATCCAACAAATGAATCATTTGGAAGTGACGACATATTTGTCTCAATTTTCTCCAAACTACTACATCCATTAAAAGCTTTTGCTTTTGTTGTAACTGTATCTGGCAGATATAAAGTAGTAATCTGTGCATTATCTTTAAATGAATTTTTCTCGATAGAAATCTCACCTGATAATGTTAATGATGTCTCTGCTACTCCATTAAAAGCTTCCTCTCCTAATGTTAATCCAGCACCATTAATAACAACATTTGTTACACCTGTAATCTTTCCAAAAGCAAGATAACCAATTTCGCCTGCCATTCCATCAATTTTAATTGATGCCATTTTACTCTTGTAAAATGCCTTAGCACCAATTTTTTGAATTGTAGAAGGAATTACAAGTTCTAAATCCGGCTGCTCAAGTTTGACGAAAGCATAATCATTGATAGTTTTAACAGTCTCTGGAAAAGAGATTTTCTTAATAGTTCCAACTGCTCCTGGAACTACTGGGAACTCCTGCGAACCGCCACCAATTGCAACAACTGTTAATCCATTAATCTGTTTTGGAAGTACCAAAATTTGATTCTGCGTAATAATACTGTCTAACTTAGAATCTGCTGTATAAAGCGCATTAATATTACCACTTTCATCTGTTTTGTACTTCCATGTAATGCCTGTTGTTTCATCTGAATAGGTGTAAAAACCATTCTCATCCTTTTCAGATGCCTGGTCCTGCTGGTAAGTCTTATCACTTACCTCATCCTTTGAAACCACTGTCAATTCTACTGTTGTAGATGGTACTATTGTCTGGTCTGTTCCATCCATATAGTCAATGGTAAACACAATAGTTTTTGATGTTTTGCTTCCATTGTCACCTGTTGTTATTTTACTTCCGTCTAAAGATGCATCACCATCGAACGATGAAAACCTGTAATCTGTACCATAAACCAATGTTCCCTTTGAGGAACTTGTTACTGTAATTTTAGAAGCAATATCTGATAACTGGTATTCAGTTTCCTCAGTTAATGATTCACCATCATTTACTGATGCACTAAGACTGTCTAATGTAAATGTTGCTACATCCATTGCGGATACATAATCTGTAGTATATGTATTGATAGTCTTTCCTGAAGGTGTTGTCTGCGCATATGAACCATCAATCTGCTCCTCAAAAATCGCAAGTTTATAATCTACACCACTTTCCAATCCTTCTGGAATTGTTAATGCTACTGTACCTTCTCCATCATCTTCCACCTGACCTAACTGACCATAATAAACAATTTTATTATTACTGTCATATATAGCAGCTGAGATATATAATGTTGCACTTGTAGCACTGTTATGTGCCTCACCTGTAGTCGAAGCATTTGAATATGAAATGTTATATGTCTGTCCGGCAACAACATTTGTCAATTTCTTTGCATCTAGTCCTGTATCAATATTTAATGCGTCAGATTCAAGAGTAAATGTTACGTCTGAACCTAACTCATCAGGATTATAGCTCGCAAGCTCGCTAGATGGCGTCACAGACGCCTGGGCACTGCGTGCCATTACGACAGCATCGCTGTCGAGATTGAAAGCTGGCGCCACCGCATACGCATTCGCCACGTTAGCGTTCGAGTTCACGGAGCCGTTAGCGTTGACATACCACGCACCTAGGCTGGTGTTGTTAAAATGCAGACCCGAGAACGAGCGGGACCAGAGACTCGTGCGGTTGTATCCGCCGTTGTACCACTGAGCGGCGTTGCCGTCAGCGAACGACGTCGCCCAATTCGTGCTAGATGATTTGCCAATAAAATCACCAGTATCCTTTGATATTGCTCCATTAGACTGATAACCATTCATATTATCAACAATCTTAGCAACTACACTATGATTAGATTCTAATTCATTGTAAGAAGGAGCATATAAATGTGCATCTGTTACAGTATATACATTTGAAGAACCAATTCCCATATTTGAATCATTTAAGGAATTAGAGCTATCTGGATATCCTACTGCTGATGTACTGTTTGTCTGAGATGTAGTATTTGTAGCATTCTGATAGCCCCCATTTACATACTCATTTCGGTCACTGTCATACCACAGTTTAGCCTGTGTGACTGCAAGTGACCCACCGCCTTTGACATAGTTGGCAACCGCCTCAGCGGATGTTGCAGCTGTTTCATAATTGTACTGGGAATACTTTCCAACCTTTTCATATGTTCTATAATTTTCATTGGATGTACTTACAGTAGCAGTTCCTACTGCACTCTGCTCTTTTCCTGTGAACCATGCATCCTTATTCAATGCCCAAAGACCCTCACCATATGTAAGAATCTTCTGATAGTAGTTCGGTGTTGACTCCGAATATCCTGCACCATTCTGCGCTCCGTTGTCCCCAAACTGAGAATATAAGTACTTACCACCCCACATAGCATCAGTATCGACTAACAACCAGTCTGATGGGTCATATGATTCACCAAATCCAGCTGTGCTACGATTCATGCCATAAAAACCATTTCCTGCATACCAATATGTTGTATTTCCTGAGTTATCAAGTGCTCCCATATTCTGCGCACCCTTGATAGTCTGGTCACCTGATGTACCATTATCTACTGCTACAAGAGAAGCTGCTTTTACAGTGTCAATCTGATAATAACTATCTAACGCCGCAATGCTTCCAAGAGCCAACGAGGCGACCAATGTTCCGGATGTAAGTTTTTTCAAAATATTTTTTGTTTTTAATTTCATCCATTTTTCCTCCTGTAAAATTATTAATGAGAAAATTTATATCTATAGCAGATATATCTTTTCAGTTTTGAGGTATCTCCATGAGCATAATGTGCAAATGTACTTTGCAAACTCTGAGATATTTCTCCCCAGGACAAATAATCATTCTTATATGCCCATTGTTTTGATTTTATTTCTTGTTTCTTAAGCACTTTCCTATCCTGTCTGACTTTCATCTCTACACTGCCATCATCACGCAGTCTAAAATGCCATCCACAAAAGTTAAAACCTCTTGTTATCGGAGCATATGCTGTTTTCCGTGGATGAAGTTGTATGCCTAATTTATTTTCAAGAAGATATTGCTCTATACTCTTATGTGCTTTAATACACGATTCCTTACCAGCAAAAATGAGAAGTCCGTCATCCATATACCTATATTGTGACAAAGGATGATACAAATTATTTAGCATATGGTCTAACTCATTTAATGAAGTTATTCCAATCCATTGGCTTGTTAATGTTCCTTTTGGGAACCCGAAATGCCCTTCTGGATTTGCTTTCTTTGCATAACAGTCATATGTCTCCCATGAATCAATTATATTTTCTAGGAGAAAGTATCCATATGGATTCATTCCTGCAAAATTCTTTTTACAAAACTCTTGTGATATATTGTCGTAATATCCTTTTATGTCAAACTGATAAAACCAAAAGTTCTTTCCATACATTCTATGAAACTGCTCTAAATCGCATTTAAGCATTGCCACTAATCTGTCCGGACCTTTTTCCTTCTGACATGCCATATTTGTGCTCAGCACCCTATCCTGCCAATATGGCACAATAAACTTGTCAGCATGCCATGCCTCCACTATACGATCTGGATAAGTAGGAGCACTGATTACCCTCTCTGGATGATATACTTTAAAATCACGATAGCCTTCAGGCTGCCATGTAACATTAACTATCTGATTTGCTCGTTTCAATAATTCAACTCCAAGATTGCGCTCAAAAAGATATGCTTCGTAAGTATATCTTTTCTGCTTTATCCTATTTGTCCAGCAATAATACAATTCTTCAAACACTTCATCCACTGTCAATGCTTTTAAATTGTTTTTCGTGAAGCCATATTGTAAACAATATTTTGTAAATTCATCTGAGTGATTAATCTGATTACGTTTGTATCCCATATATTTAATTAGCACAGAAAAACTTGCACTATTTAATACAAGCCTCCGTTTTTTATCCTTACGATTTTCTTATCGGAAGGGAATAATTCCTGCCTTTCAATCTGAATGAGCATCCATAGAAAACTCATTTTCTGTCGAAAGCTGGCGCCACCGCATACGCATTTGCCACGTTAGCGTTCGAGTTCACGTTGCCGTTAGCGTTGACATACCACGCATCTAGGTTGGTGTTGTTAATATGCAGACCCGAGAACGAGCGGGACCAGAGATTCGTGCGAGCATATGGAACTATCCCCGAAAAATTATCTTTTATTATCCGATTTTATCCAATAGTCGAGTCCTATTTCCAAATTTCCAAGTAATTTCATTAAGGCTGCTTCTTGCGCCAAACTCATACATCTGCAACCTCTTAACACGGGTATTCTATCTTTTATTTTTTTTACCAACTCTATAGCCTTTGCCTGCCCCTCCTGTCTCTCTTTACTGTGTAATTCAAATTCATTAGCGGAACGTATACAGGATATTAAATCCAGTGTAATTATTCCGACATCTCTTACCAGCGTGTGTCTGAAAGCAGTTGGACATGTACTTGTAGCATTATAGTATTCACTTGAAAATTTTTGTGCAGCCTTTGTCAGTCTAAACTCTACATGCTGGACTTTACGCCTATCGGAAATATATTTTGTTTGGCGAACGTATCCTCTTTGTCATTCTCATCCCTGCTTTCTGTATATTATTAATCCTTGTATTAGACACAAGGCATTATTGCCTGTCTGGCTAGATATAAATGACAACGTATCAATCAGCAATCCTTTATTGATATACATATCCTGAATTTTTCTGTGAAAATCCATCATTGCACTTTCTATTGTCAACCCTTGTCCTTGCACAAATTCACATATCTGTTTGCAGCTTTTCCTTTCAAAGTTATCGCTCAAATCAACTGATTTTGAGCTGTTATTCTGCGCACTGAGTAAAGTACTTGAATCAAAACGCTGTACATAATCCTCATAGTGATTTTCCATATAATGATTTTCACTGGAACATTCCAATTCATTATTTTTTTCTACATTTTTACTCCAAATGCGATAATCAATATTTGCTGTCTTTAAGGCACTCTCCACTTTTTCTAGTGAAGTCTTGGGAAAGCCACATTCTATCCTGCCTCTTTTTCTAAGTTGTGGCTTATATCCCATTAATGCACATATAACACGAGCTGAATCATCTACTGCACCATAAAACATCCCCCTCTCTTTTAATTCAACACATAAATGCATATTATCGGTATTTTCCATATATTTACCTCCCGCTATTTTTGCATCTTATCTAAATTCTATCGCATAGCTATTTCAAAAAGATTTTTTAAATTATAAGATTTACTCGAAAAAATTTTATTTAATTTAAAAAAATAAGATGCAGCCTTAACCACATCTTATTTTTCTACATGAGGATAGATAGAGTGAAAAATTACTTCTGTGTATTATGAAATTTGATATAGTCTGCCACCATGCCCAAAATGAAATTATTAGTCGCTGCATCAAGACCTTTTGTAAGTTCATTATATCTGTCTCCATTTGAGCGTTTTCCTGTCATTTCAAATGGGAACACCTGCTCAGGGCTCATGTTGAGTGTAAGCATTAATTTTATTAATGCACTAAGCCCAATATTAGCCCTTCCATTCAATATCTGTGTCAGATGCGCATAGGTTACATTAGACAGCTCTGATAAATCCGCTATTGTAATTCCCTGTTTTGCTCTTTCGTCTTCTATGTTTTGACTTAGTATGAGCATATATTTTTTCATCATCTCATCATCAAACGCTGGTGAATATAATAAACTGTTAGGAATTTCTCTAATTTTTTTGCGCCTACCTGTTTTTATTTTATTTGGCTGTACCGATGGTTCTTTGCCTGTTGGTATCTGATATGCTTCTGCACTCATGCCATCACTCCTCGTTTTTGTAATTTTGTAATTATTACTTGTAATATTTTATAACAAAAAAATTTATTTTTCAACTACTTTATAAAGCGCATCTCTGAAACTGCATATCCTCAATGTTATGTTCTTCCTCCTCCAACTGCATATTTTCTTCATTTGTGTTATCCTCGGATAGCAGTGTCAGCAATTCAGATTGTCGATTAAGTCTGTTCTGAAGTTCTTCCTCCTGTGCAAATGGTTTTGCAAGCTCCTTCTCTGTAGACTGGATAGCATTTATTTAATTTCTGTTCATAATCTTTTAGCTGTTGCTCAAGACGTATCAAACATCCTTGGATTCTTATAGTATTTCTTCCATTTTCACTAAGAGAAGCTTCAACATCATACGTCTTATTTCCCTTAATCCAGAGTACCGGTATCGGTTCACCTAGTACACTTTTATAACCACCTGCTATTACAAAACCTCCATACTCTCCAAAATCAACACAATACTCAGTCTTATCGATTTTTTTAAAGAAATTACGGATAATCTCTTCAACCTGTTTTCGTTCTGAAAAAACATTTCCATTAATTACAAATTCAAGACCAGCCATTTCTTCGCCATTAGTATCATCCGAAATATTCACACTATTAATTACATTCTCCTGAGTTAGTCCTGGTAATCTTTGATTCCTTCCCTCAATATCTTTTTTTATTTTTGCTATAGTTTCCTCCAGATGTTCCTTTTTATCAGGCAGTGCCTGTAATTCTTTTTCTAGGCGATAGTGATTTGCCGTATAGTTCTTTTTTAGTAACTGCAGTCTGGTTACTTCTGTATCTACTTCCATTTTTTCTTTAATCAATGGATTATCTGTACAGCAAGCCACCATCTCTGCATAATTCAATACAACTTCATCACAATCCGAACAGGTACGGGATACATTCCCCTCTGTCATTACCTGGGATATAAATTTTTGCTTATTATCAATAATATTCCAGTTATATGCATCAAAGGTTGCCTCTGTTACATATCTGAATATCCTGACTCTATCATACATATTTCCCTGGCGCAATATACGTCCCTCTCGTTGTTCTACATCTGATGGTCTCCATGGTACGTCTATTTCATGTAGCGCATAAAGTCTTTTTTGGATATTTGTGCCGGTTCCCATCTTGTCAGTTGAACCAATTATCACCCTCTTTTTACCATTTCGTACGTCTGCAAACATATCGTTTCTATCTTTCTCATTCTTTGCGTCGTGAATAAAGCAAATTTCCGTATCTGGCACACCCCTTTTAACCAATGCATCCTTGATAAACTGATATACATTAAAGCCATTTCCATTTGGCACACCAATATCTGAAAAAATAACTTGTGCTGCCTTATCCGCTGCTGTATCTTTCCATATTTCATATACATTTTCTACACATTTATATAATTTACTTTCTGGGTCTGGTATGGCATTTGGCTCCAACATTCTGATATCCGTGGATACAAGTTTAGCATCATGGCATATTTTCAGCATATTATCTACGCTAGGGTTCACATTACCATCTTTAATATTCTTAGCACGTTCGCAAAAAGACTCCACATATTGTTTTACATCTTCATTTGGCTTAGACACAATCACATCCACCTTATCATTGACAAGTTTTGGAATATCAAGATATTCTAGTGACTGCTGGTTCTTAACATCTGCTACCATCCTGAAGCTGGTTATAAGTTCAGGTAGATTGGTAAATTTAGAGAATCTGGTCTTTTCACGATACCCCTTTCCTTCTGGTGCCATCTCCATTGCTGTGACTACTTCTCCATAGTTTGCTGCCCACGCATCAAACTGTGATATTCCCAATTCATCCAATAATTGTGGCTGCAGATATTTTTGCATTATGTACATTTCACACATAGTATTGCTAATAGGTGTACCTGTTGCAAATACAATATTTCTTCCAGGAGTTTTTTCATTAATATACTGAATTTTATTGTATAGGTCATATGCCTTATTACTTCCGTTTGGATTGATTCCTGCCACATTTGTCATTTTGGTATAAAATGACAAATTTTTATAATTATGAGCTTCATCAATCATAAGACAGTCTACTCCCAGTTCCTCAAATGTAATCACATCATCCTTATAATCTGCATTTGATAATATACTTAATTTACGCTCCAATTGCTTCTTTTGGGACTCCATCTGCTTTACAGACCAACGTGCGCCTGAATTATACTTATTCTCCCTAATATAATCCTGAATCTCATCAATCTCTTTTTCGATATATGCTTTCTGTCGTTCCTCAGACAATGGAATTTTTTCAAATTGACTATGTCCAATAATGATTGCATCATAATCGCCAGTTGCAATTTTGCTGATAAAACGCTTTCTGTTATTCTTTTCAAAATCTTTTTTTGTAGTCAAAAGCACATTTGCGGTTGGATAAAGAGTTAAAAACTCATTTGCCATCTGCCCTGTCAGATGATTTGGAACGATAATCATAGGCTTATTTGCAAGTCCTAATCTTCTTAACTCCATTGCAGCTGCCGCCATTTCAAATGACTTACCTGCTCCCACGCAATGACCTAAAAGAGTATTGCCACCTCTTATAATTCTTGCCACTGCATTTTTCTGATGTGGTCTTAAAGCATACTCTGGATTCATTCCAGGAAAAGAAAGAAAACTGCCATCATACTCTCTCAGACGAATATTATTGAATCTCTCATTATAGATTGTCACATATTTATCTCTACGTTCTACATCCGCAAATATCCAATTCTTAAATGCCTCTTTTATTAGCTCTGCTTTTGCTCTAGCTACAATTGTAGCATTCTGATTTACTACATAAGTAACCTTTCCATCATTTTCCAATCTGTCTCTGACAGTTACCTGTCTCATGTTAAGAAGCGATTCAAATATCTCCAATCCATACATACGCTCCGTTCCATAGGCATTCTTATTTTCCACCGAGTAACAATATCCTTTATTTTCAATAAAGTAAGCATTTGATTTAGGGTTGTAATCCAGATAAATATTACTTTTTTGATATCCTCTGATTGCAAACAGTTCATACATAAACTCTTCATAATCATCTTTTGCAATCCAGTTTACACCTATTTTAACATCAATATCCGTGGCATCCAAATCCTCAGGTATTACTCTTTCCAGTGAAGAAATATTGTAATTATATGTCTCGTTTCCTATTACTGCATGTTTGGCAGCTGCCAATTTTTGGCGAACATTACCAGACAAATACTCTTCTGCAGTCTCGTATCCCTGGTATGGATTATTTTTGTCTGCTTTTTCAGGATTCAAGAAAATCTGTCCTTTTAATTCATCTATCATCTCATCGAATGAAACAGGATACAGTTTTAACATATGCTCTATATTTACATATCCATCATTTGCGACACTAATATTTAATGCTTCTAATGCAGTATCAACTCTTTCTTTCTCAATTTTAGGGTATATGGTTCTCTTAGTAAAAATATCTGCCTTTTTAATCGCATCATCTTCTACTGTTTCAAGTGCGCACAAAAGCGTATATTCTACATCATCACCAAAAGCTCTTTTATTCTCCTTGTCATTAATCCGTCCATAAGAACCTGCAAATGCATCATATAGGGTATTTAATTTCACTCTGGAAGCATTAATTACAGACTCTGCAGAATCCGTGAGTTCTGCATTAATCAAATTATGTAGTTCTTCTCTGATTGCACACAGTCTAACTATA
>CAVKUD010000058.1:0-14754 GCA_963659315.1 Senegalimassilia sp.
GTACCTTTGTTCATCGAAAGTACCTCCAAAAAATTTATGTTGCTAGCTGCAACTAGATTTAGAATATCATAATGGTTTAAGCTTGTAAAGTGCTAAAATCAAAGCTCTTCATAAGTTATCTCGTTCTGGAAAAGAAATTTTTTTACTAAAGTATCCCAATAATTTTCTAAGCTTTTATCAGGTGAAAAAATGTTGTAGGACACACCGGTTGTCAGGGACAAAAGCTGGTTCTGGTATTTGATATTAAAAAACATTCCGCTTATATCATTTGCTGTGAATGAGCTGTCTGATGCGGCTATGGTTTTTTCCAGATTATCAGGTGACAGGAGAAAGATAAATTTGAAGGAAGCAGGAGCCTTTTTGCCCTTTATCAAATCAAAGCAGTTTCCACGCAGGGCGGAAAACGGAAGCATTTTTAAGTCTTTAAGTCCAAGCTCCTCAAGCTCACTTTCTGAGTAAAAGCCATTGCTTATATGACCATCTATTACATAGCTTGCGGCAGATGAAATCACTGCCTCCTGTAGGAGAAAGTGGTCGAAGGTTTCGGTTTTGAGGAGCTTATTCATAAAATCTTTTATGTTTGTTAGTTCGAGAGCTATCATGGTGCCTCCTAATTGTTATTATAATGGGTTATATTTTAATGCTTCCCACCTTATAGGCTGTGTTAATCTTCTGGCATACAGTGTATTTTACAGAAAAAATATGAAGTTAGCAGCGGGATTGGTGCGGGATTGGTTTTATAAATTTGCTAGGTTGTTTCATTGCATGCGTAATGGAACCCCGCTGCAGTTCATATTTTGTTCTATAAAACAACTGTATGCCATACGATTATCGTAGGGTTACGAGTGGGAAGCTTGCATATTTATTCTTAACTATATAATAACAATTATGGGAGGCATATAGCAAGGTTCAAATATAAAAATGCTTGTGTCTGTTGTTAGAAAGAGTGTCTTGCTGTATACTAAATATATAAATTAATTTCCTATAAATGGAGGCTGACATGAAAAATTACAAAGATAAAGAACAGGAAATCTTATTCGACCTGCTGAAAAAGGCAGTCACACCGTTTGACTGTGTGAGAGCTGGTCTGGAAAGACTTAAAGCTGAGGGCTTTGATGAGATAAATTATTCTGACCAATGGAAGCTTGAAAAGGGCGGTAAGTATGTGATTAACCATCATGATACTACTCTTTTTGCTTTTTCTGTTGGTTCTGATTATAAGAATGGGGACATGGTGAGGATTGCGGCTGCCCACACAGATTATCCTACTCTTAGAATCAAGCCAAATGCGGATTTTAAGACAGATGTCTATTCCCAGATTAATGTGGAGGTTTATGGAAGTCCTATTCTTAACACATGGCTTGACAGACCCCTCGGAGTAGCTGGACGTGTGGTTGTAAGGAGCGAAAATCCTTTTAAGCCTGATGTCAGATTTTATAAGTCTGACAAGCCTCTGGTTGTGATTCCAAATCTCGCTATCCATATGAACCCGGAGGTGAACAAGGGTATGGAGATTAACAGACAGATTGACTTGATGCCAATTGTTGATATGCTTCCTGAGGAGGAAAAGAGCTGTAATTATTTCCTCTCATTTATAGCAGAGGAGCTTGAGGTAGATAAAAAGGATATACTTGATTTTGAGCTTATGACATACTGTATGGAGGAGCCGCAGTTCGTCGGTGTAAAGGAAACTATGATTTCTGCTGCAAGACTTGACAATCAGACATCATGTGCGGCGCTTTTGTCTGCCATTATAGATGGAGATAGAGAAAATGGTGTCAACTTAATCGCCTTATTTGACCATGAGGAGATAGGCAGCTCTAGCAAACAGGGCGCTGCGTCAATTCTCCTGCATGACATGTACAGAAGAATTATAAGAGGTCTTGGGGCAAGCGAGGAAGAAAGTGACAGGAGTATGTATGACGCCATGATGCTGTCTGTAGACGTGGCGCATGGACTGCATCCAAACAAGCAGGGCAAGATGGATATCACAAATCATCCTGTCCTTGGCAAGGGCTTTTGCATAAAGGAAGCATGTTCACAGTCCTATGCAACAGATGCAGAGGCGATAGCAATTTTGTGCCAGATATGTGATGCTAATGACATTCCTTATCAGAGATTCGTAAACAGATCAGATATCAGGGGTGGAAGAACTCTCGGCTCGATTGCTTCTGCACTTCTGCCAGTAAAGACAGTGGATATAGGTGTTCCACTTTTGTCAATGCACTCAGTGAGAGAGCTTATGGGCGCAGCAGACCAGAAAGCCTTGAAGGACGCTGTTACAGCATTTTTTGCTGTATAGGAGTTAATAAAATTCTTACGAAAAATAAAAATTAGTGATAAAATAGGCATATAAGCCGTGTGCGATTTACATGAAAAGAGGATTATTTCATTCAAATGCTACCGAGTGAAATAGTCCTCTTTTTAATATTATGAAAGGATGGAGCTGTCATGTATAGAAATGGCGATTATGTTGTAAAAATACCAGAGGGAGTCTGTAAGATTGAAGCTGTGGGGACGATTGACATGTCTGGAATAGATAAGAGCAAACAATTTTATTCATTGGTGCCGGTTGTGGGGAATACATCAAAAATATACATACCGGTTGATAAGGCAGATGGGCGGATCAGAAGCGTCATAAGTAGAGAGGATGCAATGAGTTTTATAAAATCCATACCTGAGATAGAGGTAAAAGAGATTGCAGATGAAAGAATGCGGGAGAGGGAATATAAGGAAGCTATATTAAGCGGAGATTATGAAAAGCTTGTGAGCGTAATCAAGCTTATTTATATGCGAATACAGAAAAGGTCAGAGCAGGGAAGAAAGGCGACTGCAACAGATGACAGGTATTTCAGACAGGCAGAAAATATCCTCTTTTCGGAATTATCCTTTGTGCTTGATGTGCCAAAGAATGAAATGGAACAGTTTATCGCTGATACAATAAGCCAGTAATTTTCTCTTGACTATAATTAAATTTTTTTGATAAAATAACAGCGCAATAAATTTAATAATAAGAGACAATACAAGACAATAAATGTCACCTATCCACTGTCGGACGGATGGGCGCATTTGTTGTCTTTTTTTGTGTGCTGGGAAAACCTTAGATATTTCCTGCTATACAAATTGTCGGAAAGGATGAGAAAACATGAGAGAAAAATCAATGCCTAGAACAAGAGGAGAATCTATATTTTTTACAGCAATAACAGCCTGGATGATGGTCTACGTCATGACCCTCTATAACACAGTGCTTGCGACAGGAAGCTTTACAAATGCTACATTTCTGATTGCTTTAAAGGGAATGTGGATAGAATATATTATAATTGCCTTACTTGCATATTTTGTATCAAGCCATCTGGCAAAAATCTGTGCTTTCAGAGTGGTGCAGCCGGGAGACAGACCTATTTTTATAATTTTTGCAATACAGACATTTACAGTTATCTGGCAGGTGGCATTTGCAAGTGTGCTTGGGGTTTACCACGGCTATGGCTTTACTGGCAATTTTATACCTGATTATCTGACTACATATTGCAGAAACTTTGTTATGGCCTTCCCATTGCAGCTTATAATAGTAGGACCTCTTGCAAGATTTATATTCAGGTCAATATTCATAAAGGGTAAAAATGCAAAAAGCACAAATGAAATCCAGAACGAGGATGAGCAAATCGTGGAAAAAGCTTTATAAAAAGTATTTGTAAATAGGTATTGTATTAATTTAGTTTCTGTGATAATATAACGTAGTAATGAAAACTACATGTTAAAGAAAAAGAAAACATATATTAAAGTTTTATAAACTCATATAAAGTAGAAGGAAGGATTATAATTATGTATAAGATTGTAATTGACAGCTGCGGAGAATTATCAGAGAAGTTAAAAGAGGACGGCCACTTCTGTAATGTGGCTTTAGAACTGGATGTTGATGGTTACAGAATCCGTGATGACGAGACCTTCAACCAGTTGGATTTTTTAAGGAGAGTGAAGGAGAGCATAGCAGGACCAAAGTCGGCCTGTCCTTCACCAGATGCCTTCATGGATGCCTTTGAGGGCGAGGCAGAGAATATATATGTGGTTACACTGTCAGGCAAATTAAGCGGCTCATACAACAGCGCAGTGCTTGCAGCTAACCTCTACAATGAGGAGCATGAGGATGCAAGGAAAAACATCCATGTATTTAACTCAAAGTCGGCTTCAATCGGAGAGACAATCATAGGACTCAAATGTCAGGAATATGAAGAGGCTGGATATTCATTTGAGGAAGTATGTGAGAAAACAGAGGAGTACATCTCATCAATGAACACCTTCTTTGTTCTTGAGACTCTTGAGACCCTCAAGAAGGCTGGCAGACTCAGCAATTTGAAGGCATTTGTTGCAAATACCTTAAACATCAAGCCTGTAATGGGTTCTACAAAGGAAGGCTCAATACAGCAGTTAAGCCAGGCACGTGGCATGAAAAAGGCTCTGTCAAAGATGGTAGATGACATGCTGGCTGCCACAAAGGACTGTGAAAACAGAGTGCTTGCCATTGCCCACTGCAACTGCCCGGAGAGAGCACAGTATGTCAAGGAGTGCATTGAGAAAATCGCAAACTTCAAAGAAATCCTTATCGTAAATACAGCAGGAGTATCAAGCATGTATGCAAATGATGGCGGAGTAATCCTTGCAGTATAAAAAATTTATAAAATAAGCAGTCAGACGTTGAAAAACTGCGATATGGTACTATAATGTAATCTATGATGAGAACATACGAAGAAGTTATAAGACAAATAGAGAACACGCATCGTTTTGGAAATCTTCCGGGTGTGGAGGTTATGGAACATGTATTAAAGCAGCTTGCCAGTATAAATGGCAAGCTGCCTTTTGTGCATGTAGCAGGAACAAACGGCAAGGGGTCTGTATGTGCCTTTATGACACAGATATTTAAGGAGAGCGGTCTGAGGGTTGGCACATTTATATCCCCTCATGTGGTGGTTTTCGAGGAGCGTATATCTGTAAATGGTCAGATGATTTCAAGGGAAGATGTGGCAAGGCTTGGAAACAGGCTGCTTGACACAGATTTCGGAGTCAATCTCACCATGTTTGACTATTGCCTCGCCATGGCGCTTATGTATTTTACAGAGCAAAACTGTGATATAGCGGTTATAGAGACAGGGCTTGGAGGCAGGCTTGATTCTACAAATGCCATAGGGCTTCCCCTTGCCACGGTTATCACCAAAATCGGCTATGACCATGTGGCAATACTTGGAGATAATCTGGCGGACATAGCAGGGGAAAAGGCTGGCATAATAAAATCGGGAAGCCGTGTTTTTTCAGAGATACAGGAATCGGAAGCAGCGGCTGTGATAAGGCAGGCTGCGGATAAGTGCCATGTCGAATTGACTTTTGTGACAAAGGAAGAGATAGAAAAAGCCTCAAAATATAACTTAAGACTTCTTGGCGTTCACCAGTGGGAAAATGCAGCCGTTGCAAAGCTTGCGGCGGAGTATGTGCTGGAGCAGAAAAAGTCTGACAAAGACAAAAAAACAGCTGCACCAGACAGTGGGACACTGGATGCAGGTGCAATGAATATAAACAGGCTGAATGAAAGTGAAATAATTTCTGCCCTCCGTGAAACCACATGGCAGGGCAGAATGGAAATCCTGTCCCAGAATCCATTTTTTATGGTGGACGGCGCCCATAACGGACATGGTGTTTTAGCCCTAAGAGACAGCCTAAAGACCCTCTATCCATGTGAAAAATTTCACATGATAATGGCGGTAATGGCTGACAAGGACTATAAGGCTATGGTTGAAGAGCTGCTGCCATATGCCAGGGACTTTGTGGCTGTAAATATGGATAATTCCAGAGCCCTGCAGGCAAAGGACTTAGCTGACTTTATAAATAGCAAAGGTGTCAGGGCAGCCTGTGTGGATTCGGTGGATGAAGCACTTAAGACGCTTAGGACAGATACCAGGAATCTGGCATTTGGTTCTTTATATTTTATCGGGGAAATCAAGGAGAGATACTGATGCCGCTTTTATATGAGCATAAGAGGGATAAAAAGGGAAATGAATACATAGCAGTGACGGGATATGAGGGGGAGCTGTCTGCTCTTATTATTCCAGACTGTATAGATGGGCTTTCGGTCAGAGAGATAAGTGCCAACGCATTTTCTGGCAGAAAGGATATAAGGGAGCTGGTGCTTCCAGACACAATAGAGATACTGGGCAGATATGCCTTTTATAACTGTGCCAATCTGACCAGAATCGAGCTGAGCGACGCTGTGGAGGACTATTATGACGGTGTTATCAAGCAGTGCAGGAGCTTAAGTGATATACAGATAGATTTTAAGAGGGATAATTATTCTGTAATGCGTGATATGCTCAGGGATAATGACAGAAAGCTCAGATTTGACCTGCGTTTAAAGGAGGGCATAAGCTTTAGTCTTACTTTCCCGGCATATGTCTATGATTTTGTGGAGGATGTGGAGGCAAGAGTCCTGCACCACAAGATAGAGGGAGCTGGCTATCCTTACAGGGAGTGTGTCACCAGAAAAGAAATTGATTTTATGGCTTACGACAGGCTCTTTGACCATGCTGTAAGTGACAATATATATACTGCGGCAGAGATTGCCCTTGACAGGCTTATGTATCCCTACAATTTAAGCGGCAGCAGGGCAGAGGATTACAGCAGTTTTGTCCTCAGGCAGTCAGAAAATATACTGGAATATTTAATCAATGCAAAATCGGATAAAATGCTTAGCAGACACAGCATGGACATAGTTGAGTATATGTGTACAAACAGGCTCATTACAAGGGAGGCTGTGGAAAAAGCCATAAAGTCAGCCTCTGACAAGAATATGACAGAGCTTTGTGCCCTGCTCATGAATTATCAGAATGACAATTATGGCAGGCTCATCAAAAATACATCAAATGAATTGTCGCTGGAGGATTGGTGATGAAGACAAGAGAAGAACTGGAAGCCATGGGCTATAAGATACTCCAGTCGGCGAGAACAGAGCTTTATCTGTCCATGCACTTTATGGGAAGTGCCTTAAACAGTCTTGATTACAAGATGGATCTGCTCACAAGGACTGTGGGAACAGATGCCGTATATATCAGGTTTAACCCTGCATATTTATTGCAAATCTTTGTGGAACGCCCGGATATACTAAACAGAACATATATGCATATGCTCATGCACTGCCTTTTCAGGCACATGTATGCGGCAAAGGAGCATGAGGATGCAGAGCTTTGGGACTTGTGCTGCGACATAGCGGTAGAGTCTGTGGTTGACTCTATGGACTATCCTGCTATTTTACGGGTCAGCTCTGATCTGAGAGAACAGTGGTATGCAAAGCTAAAGGAAGAAGTCGGAGTACTCACAGCAGAGAAAATATATCATTATTTTATATTAAAAAAGAGAGACCCCTATGAGGAGGAGACTCTCCGCCAGGAGTTTGCCCTCTGCGACCACAGCTTCTGGGAGCGGATGAGACCGCCAGAGGATAAAAACCCCAGGCAGAATGACGAAAATAATATCATTCCACCACCTATGCTGCTTGTACAGGACAAGGAGAAGGAATGGGATGAGAATGCAAAGAGGGTTCAGAGTGAGCTTGAAATGAATGGAGACGAGGCTGCAAAGGAAAAAGGTAGTCTGGAATGGCATTTAAAGATACAAAATAAGACAAAAAGATGTTATACTGAATTTTTAAGGAAATTTGCAGTCTTAAGGGAGGAAATCACTGTAGATTTGGATTCCTTTGACTATGGATTTTACATATATGGCCTGGATACTTATGGAAATATGCCTCTTATCGAGGAAAACGAGTATGCAGAGCTTAAAAAGGTAGAGGAGCTTGTCATAGCCATAGACACCTCTGCTTCCTGCAAGGAGTCAAAGGTGCAGCAGTTTATAAATGAGACTGCGGCAATCCTCAGACAGCAGGAAAATTTCTTTAAAAAGGTAAACATATACATAATAGAATGTGACGATCAGATACAGCAGGTCATACATATAAATGAGCTTGATGACATGGAAAAATACGCAGACGAGTTCAGTGTCAGGGGTGGCTATGGCACAGATTTCCGACCTGTATTTGACTGTGTGGATGATATGATTGTCACAGGAAAGCTTAAAAATCTGAAGGGACTTATGTATTTTACAGACGGCAGGGGGACTTTCCCCACAAAGGCAGCAGGCTATGAGACAGCCTTTGTGCTTGACGGAGACAGTGAGACAGAAGAGATAAGAGTCCCTGACTGGGCACTGAAGTTATACTTATAGGAGTACATATGAACATTAAAGAAGCAAAGCAGGAAGTGAAAAACACCATAACTGCCTATTTGAAAAAGGATGAGATGGGAGACTATGAGATAGCGGTTGAGAGACAGAGACCGATTCTGCTTATGGGACCTCCTGGAATAGGAAAGACAGCCATCATGGAGCAGGTGGCAAAGGAGCTGGGCATAAATCTGGTATCATACACCATCACCCACCACACCAGACAGAGTGCCATAGGACTGCCCTTTATTTCCCAAAAGGAATATGATGGAAAGGAGTATTCTGTCACAGAGTACACCATGAGCGAGATAATCGCATCGGTCTATGACCAGATAGAAAAGTCTGGCATACATGAGGGCATACTTTTTCTTGATGAGATAAATTGTGTGTCTGAGACGCTGGCTCCCACCATGCTACAGTTTTTGCAGTACAAGAAATTTGGAAACCACAAGGTGCCAGAGGGTTTTGTGATTGTGACAGCAGGAAACCCGCCTGAGTACAATAAGTCTGTCAGGGATTTTGACATAGTAACCCTTGACAGGGTAAAGAGGATATTTATAGAAGAGGATTACAATGCATGGCGTGAGTACGCATATAAGGCGGATATTCACGGTTCGATTATGAGTTATCTTGAAATAAAGAAGAAAAACTTCTATAATATAGTGTCCGATGTGGAAGGCAAGCGGTTCGTGACAGCCAGAGGCTGGGAAGACCTTTCGCATGTGATGAAGGTATATGAGGAGCTCAGAATACCTGTTACAAAGGATTTTGTCATACAGTATTTACAGGATGAGGAGATTGCAAATGATTTTGCAAACTACTATGAGCTGTATAATAAGTACAGGAACATATATAGAATTCCGGAGATACTGGATGGTACTGTGGAGATAGAGGCAGACAGCATAAAGGATGCTCCTTTTGACGAGAAGCTCAGCCTTATAGGGCTTCTTACTGACGCTCTCACACAGGAGTTCAAATCCTATGTATACGAGCTTGAGGCTCAGAAGCAGCTTCTTGAGCAGCTCAAATATCTGAGGGAAGACCTGAAACAGGAAAAGGGGGCAGCGGTAGCCATACTTGCCAGACTCACTGATTCAAAGCGCAGAATCTTTGAAAAGCAAAAAGAGATGAATGCCCTGGATAAGGATGAGATAAAGGCTGGGGCTATGGCAATTAAAAGGATGACAGAGCTTGTGGATTTTTTAAAGGCAGAGACTACAGGCAATGCAGGAGAGGATTTCTCGCTGGTTAAGGACAGATTTGATACCATTGAGTTTGTCCGCAAAGAGGGGATATCAGCGGTACAGAATCACCTGAACAATGCCTTTTCATTCCTGGTAAAGGTGTATGGGGAAGGTCAGGAGCTTGTAATATTCTTAACTGAGCTGTCAGCAGGATATTACAGCTTACGATTTATTTCCGAGTGTGGAAATGAGGCTTTTTACAAGTATAATAAGCTATTATTGCTCAAAGAAAACAGGAACAGACTGACAGAGGAAGCTATGGAACTCATAGGAATTTCATAACATTTGGAGGTGTAATATGAAAAACATAGGAATAATTTTTAGGAGAGACATAAAGGGTCTGCTTAAAAATTTCCTGGCACTTGTTGTTGCAGTAGGTATATGTGTTTTGCCAGCTTTGTATGCATGGTTTAATATCTATGCCAACTGGGATCCGTATGCGAACACGGGCAATGTGAATATTGCAGTGGTCAACAATGATGAGGGCTGGACTAATGATGATGGTGAAGATCTCAACATGGGAGATTCGGTTGTTGATGGATTAAAGGAACAGGATTCGATAGGCTGGGTATTTTTGGACTCAGAGGATGATGCCACTGAGGGAGTAAAATCCGGCAAATACTATGCAGCCATAGTTATTGATTCTGACTTTACATATGGTATGTACCATGGAGTCAAGGAAAATGTAGAGAATCCAAAAATTACATATTATGTAAATGATAAGAAGAATGCAATAGCAGTAAAGATTACAGATACTGCGGTTTCAACAGTACAAAGAAGTGTAAACCAGCAGTTCGTAAAGGTACTGGTTGAGGGCATTTTTGAAAATACAAATATTATCTCGGCTGACTTAAAGGATGATGATATAGTAGGTTCATTTGTGGAGAAGCTTGAGGCAGTTGATGAGAGTCTGGTGGGCTACAATCAGATGATTTCTGATCTGGTAGACGGTAACAAGGACTTGTCAGGGGCTTCTGAGAGCTTATCAGAGGCGATGACATCAGGTCAGAGTGCTATACAAAGCGGTATGAAGGAACTGGAGAGTGGTAAAAATAAGCTTTCATCCACACAGACATCCTTCAATAGCTTCAGTGCTGATATAAGCACACAGCTTACATCAATTGAGACAACACTTAATTCACTCTCACAGCAGATATCTGATGCCCAGCTTCAGAGTGATGCAGAGACCTTAAAAAACAATCTCAAGGATATAGCTACAAAGGCTGGAGAGCTTGCAGATGAGCTGTCAGGCCTGTATCAGCCAATAGAGGGAGCAGGTGATACAAACCTGCAGACTACACTTGACACAATGAAAAATATCGCATCTGGAATAGAGACAGCAGCTGGCTCAGTGGATATGTCAGGAGCAGCAGAGGCGGCAGTGACAGCTGCCCAGTCAGCCCTCACTACATACGCCCAGAATGTATCTGATATTAAAAACATGTACAACAATCAGGTAGCACCACAGGTTACTGCACTTATTGACAGGATGAAGGAGGTCTTAACCTCGGTAGAGACCATGCTTGGCAATGTCTCTGATACAACAGGTACGATGAGTGATGTGTTTGTCGGAGTCAGTGATACACTGGATGTTTTAAATATGAGCTTATCTGACCTGCAGGAGGTATTGACATCTGCCAGGGTAAAGATTGAGGATGCAATTAACTCAATAAAGGAAGCAGACAGCAATGAGCAGCTTGACGTGGTAATGAACCTCTTATCAGGAAATCCTGAGTCACTAGGAGAGTTTTTTGCTGAACCTGTCAAGACATCAGACAATTATATATATGAAATAGAAAACTATGGTTCAGGTGTTGCACCATTCTATACAACTCTTGCCATCTGGGTAGGTATGACAATCCTTGTGTCAATAGTCAAGGTTCATGCAGACAGAAGCGGACTTGAAAATGTAAAGGCGTCAGAGCTGTATTTTGGAAGATATTTTACCTTCCTCCTGCTCTCGCAGATACAGACAGCAATTATTGTCTGGGGAGATCTGGTGCTGCTTAAAATCCAGTGCCTCCACCCTTGGAAGTTCTATGGGGCAGCGGCCTTTGCCAGCCTTGTGTTCTCGCTCCTTATCTACTCACTGACAATAGCCTTTGGAGATATAGGAAAGGCACTTGCGGTAGTAGTAATGGTTATACAGATTGCAGGTAGTGGTGGAACCTACCCTATTGATGCACTGCCATCATACTTCAGGGGCATGTACATATTCTTCCCATTCCCGTATGTTATTAATGCCATGCGAGAATGTATAGGTGGAATGTATGAAAACACCTATCTGGTGTGTATGTTGGAGCTTGCAATATTTGGAGTTGCAGCACTTATAATTGGTCTTGTAATCAGAATCCCATTCATGAAGCTCAATGAGTTTATTGAGGAGCGAATGGAAGACACTGAGATGTTGTAGGAGGCAGGCATGAGCGACGAAAAGAGATTTCATGAGATGTATGACAAGCTCATGAACTATGAGAATGCAATACATGAAAAAAACCAAAAAAGAATAAAAATCGGCATAAAATGTATCTGGATAATACCACTTGTCTTTCTGACAATGCTTTTTATAACAGGAAGCAATAAGATTGTCTTTCTGACCTTGTGGATAGCCAGCTTGTTTGGAATAGCAGCTTACCTTATCTGGATAGAGTTCACAGACTATGAACTGCAAAAGAAAATGAGAGAGATAGGCGGAAAAGACGAGAATGAGATTGAGGGTCTGCTTCCTACAGAAAATGTGGAGATAGTAGAGGAGCATCTGGCTGCTGCCCAGGAAAGGGTAGACGAGCATATTGCCGCCGCTGCTGAGTCTGTGATTGAGAAAAAGACAGCTGTTCAGGAAAAGGTCAGCGAGAAAAAGACAAAGGCAAAAAAAGTTGCCAGTGAAATATTAGACAAGAGGAGGAACTCAGATGATTAATATATTTCGAGTATTCTTGTCCGACGTCAAGAGATTATCGAGCAATGTGGTTGCCATAGTAATAATTATGGGATTATCTATTATCCCGGCCCTCTACGCATGGTTTAATATCATGTCAAACTGGGATGTATATGGAGAGGCTGCCACATCACAGATGAACATTGCTGTTTATTCATGTGATGAAGGTGTCACAATGGGCAGCATGAGTGTAAATGTCGGAGACACAGTAAAGGAGGGACTTGAGGCCAACAAGACTATTGGCTGGGTTTTTACTGATACTGAGATGGAAGCCATGCAGGGAGTCTACAATGGTGATTACTATGCAGCTTTTATTATTCCTGAGAATTTTACACAGGATATGCTTAGTTTCTTAAATGGAGACCCTGATAAGCACCCTACTATAGCTTATTATGAGAACAGTAAGAAAAACGCTATTGCGACAAAGATTACATCAAAGGTTAAGACAACTGTTCAGCAGCAGGTAAATACATCAATATTGAGTACTCTGACAGAGGCTGCCTCATCAGCAGGAGAGCTTCTTGCAGGAAGCAGTGAAAATATTGCAGATGGAGCTGTTACAAAGCTTGAGGATATTGAGAAAAATCTTGGCACATATGCCAACCTCTTAAATACATTATCTCTTTTGACAGGCTCTGCGGCAGACCTTGTGGATACAAGCCAGGGCATGTTACCTAGTGTTGAGGGACTTATTGAAGGCAGCCAGGGCACAGTATCATCTATGCAGAAGTCAGTGCTGTCAGGCTCACAGACATCACAGGCAATGAAAACTATGATTGATGCAAGCCTTACCAATATAAACAACCAGCTTGCAGATGTGGAGCAGACAATCCAGAACTTCACCATAGATACAAGCTACGCAGACCAGCTGATTGGCTTTGACCAGATAAGCAGCATTGTGTACAGCACACTGGACACACTTGATTCTCTTGGCATGGAGACTGGTGATGTGAGAAGCAAATATGAGGAGCTTAATACTACAATAGGTGAGTTTGAGACAAACACAGATATGACAGAGGAAAAGCTTAGCACTTTAAAGAGTACAGCGACAAGCGGTATATCAAGTGTAAGAAGCATATTAAGCTCACTACAGTCAAACTTTGACCAGACCATAGCACCAAGCATTGACAACAGTGTATACAATATAGAAAGCTCTCTGATAGAGGCACAGAACATGCTAAGCAGCATAGATGACAGCTTCCCACAGATAGACCTGGCACTGGAAAATTACCAGTCACTGCTTGAGAGCGGAACAGATGATATAGCAGCTACAAGAGATTATGTAAGTGACCTTAAGGATGGAGTCAGCAATCTCATAGACAGCATTAATGAGCTTATCGAGAATGACCAGTATAAGGAGGTCATGGAGCTTTTGCAGACTAATCCTGAGATTATAGCAAGCTTTATATCATCACCTATCCAGATGGATGAGGTAGCCTTCTATGAAATCGCACACTATGGCTCTGCCATGTCGCCATTTTACACAGTACTTGCACTCTGGGTAGGCGGACTTATTACAGTTGCGATTGTACATACAAAGGTTGTTGATACAGAGGACTTGAAGGGTGTTAAAAATTACCAGAAGTTCTTTGGAAGATACATTGTATTTTTCCTCATAGGACAGGCACAGACACTTATCACTGTACTGGGAAATCTCTTCTATGTACAGATAGACTGTGCGCACCCATTCTTATTCTGGGTGACAAGTGCGGTTACAAGCTGCATGTTTACATTCTTTATGTATGCCCTCACATATTCCTTTGGAAATGTAGGAGAGGCTATTGCAGTAGTAGTCATGGTTATACAGGTTGCAGGAGCAGGTGGAACCTTCCCTGTAGAGGTGCTTCCTGATGTATATCAGGCTATATATAAGTTCCTGCCATTTACCTATGCCATGAATGGCTTGAGAGAGTGTGTAGGAGGCTTCTATGGCAACTACCTGGCAGAGGATTTGGGAGTGCTTGGACTTTACATACTTATATCAGTTGGAATCGGTGCTTTGAGAAAGCCATTTGCAAAGCTAAACCACATGATAGAGGTGAGCAAGGAGAAGTCAGGACTTCTGATTTAAAGGTTTAAAGGGATAATTATTATAGAAACAAAGGTTATAGCGGCTATAATTATTTGATACTAGACAAAGAAAAATTATAGGACTAGAATAAACCTAGTTTTAGATGTGGAGGAAAATAGTATGGAAAAGAAAGATATTGACTGGTCAAACTTAAGCTTTGGCTATCAGCAGACAGATTACAGTTATGTATCAAATTATAAAGATGGAAAATGGGATGATGGACAGTTAACAACAGATCACAC
>CAVKUD010000059.1:0-7018 GCA_963659315.1 Senegalimassilia sp.
ATAGACTCCTGTTCTTTACTGTCAAGCCCTGTTGGAATCAGGTAAAGGCGGACTCCGCTTTCTGCCTTTTCCAGAAGCTCATCATCAATTTGAAGTCCCAGCTCCCTGATATATGACGGAGAAAATGTAAAATACCAGAAGGCCTGGTCTGGAACACAGTCATATAGCCCATTATCCCTCCACGTGTCAAGCAGGTCATCATCATAATATGTTGTGTTAATCAGATATACACCATCATCATCCGCCATATTCCTGTACCAGTTGTAGATGTCCGAATCCAGTTCCTTTGACGCCCCTGCAAAGGAGCTTTCATCATTTCCAACCGATATGCTCTTTAAAATCTTATAGTCAGATACCTGAGACCAGCTTTTAATGATATTTGCATTTTCATTCATATACTCAATAGGAGAATCTATATATATTCCGCAGGCACAGATTGCAATGCTGACACCTGCATATCCTATTATTCCAAATATATATAAGACCTTCTTTGGAAATTTCCCCTTAATCGCATCAAGGCTTTTGACACTCAGCTGAACCAGTGATGCCAGACCGATTTCAAGCACAAGAATTATCAGGTTTATAAGGGAACAAACCAGAAAATCCACAATAAAAGTTCCTAAAATCCTGGTCCATCCAGACATTATAAAGCCTGCCACAGCAAGGACTGGAATCAGCAGAAGCCCATACCAGACATAGCTATGAAACAGCTCATGGCAGATTGCCAGGTCTGACCATCCCATAAGCACCAATTTGCCCTTTTTATCAAGATTTCTTATTGCTATCAATAGAAAGTATGTGAGATTAAGCACAATCTGGGCTATTAAAAAAACAATAAGTATCAGCTTCTTTAAGCTGTTGTCCAGATTTTCTCCATGGGTGCTCTTAAGCAGCTGGTCTTTATCCACTCCGCAGATAGCAGAAATCTGGTCTGTAACCGCCTCCTGCTCTGCCTTATCAGCTCCCAGAATAAGGTATTGTCCCTGCACTGTACCAGTATCTGAAATCATTGTCTGAAGCTTTTCTATCACAAATTTCTCGCCAAAGCGAAAGCTCGGAATATCCCCGATACAGTACTCACTTCCCTGCTCTATGCCCAGCGTCGCATGCTCCTCCTGTGAGCTTAGCAGGTCTGTAAGCATATCCTTTGACACAATTTCTTTTCCACCAAATGCCAGCTCTGTATCATTGTTTTGGGCATCACCATACACTCCATAGGCATATCCCTCAAAGGCCCCGTCCTTTGCAAGCAGGGACTCCCGCCTTATGATATAGAGCTTATTGCTATCTGCCTCAGCATACAGGTATTGCTCTAACTCGTCTCCACACTCCTCAGATATATTTTCCAGATAGACAGAAAAGTTATCCTGCCCTTGTCCATATTGGCTCCAGGTCTCAAGATACGCATCATTCAGCTTAAATACTGCAAGCAGGATAAGAAGTATGCCCTGCATTGCAATGAGAATAATCCCAGCTTTCTTCATTTTTATTCTCCTCTCCTTTGTGTTATCATTACTATATCAGAAAATTTTTTAATATTAATTGACTTGTAAAAAAACACATATTTTTATGTAAAAAATAAAAGTTTACGAAAGGACAATATTTCACAATGCATTTAAAGATTGCAGTATGCGATGACGAGATACAGATTCATTTTCTCCTCGAAAGGCTCCTGACCCAGATACTGGCTCCAAAGGATATAAGCGCAGACATAGACTGCTTCAGCAGCGGGGAAGAGCTTTGCAGTGTTTATCAAAAGGGGCTTTTTGACCTTATCTTTTTAGACATCGAATACGATGGGATGAGTGGAATCGAAATTGGCAGCTTTATCCGTGAAGATCAGGGGGATGACACTGTGGAGATAGCCTATATCTCAGGAAATACAAGCTATGCAATGGAGCTGTTTGAGTATCAGCCCATTAATTTTCTGGTCAAGCCACTCAGCCAGAGGGCTGTGCAGCATGTAGTCGAAAAATTTCTGCTGCGCCACCACAGCCATGAAGAAAAGTTCCAATATAAGATAGGCTCTGACTTGTACCAGATTGCCACATCAGAAATCCTGTATTTTTCCAGCAATGCCCGTAAGGTCACTATTCACAGGAAGGATGGCTGCGCCGAATTTTATGCCTCTCTGGAACAGATATACAATAATCTTAAGAGGATGCGCTTTCTGTATGTGCATAAGTCTTATCTGGTGAACTACAGGCATATCCGCAAGATGGAATATGAACAGCTGACCTTAAGCGATGGAAGCCTTATTCCAATCAGCCAGTCCAGAAGAAGTGACATCCGTAAACAGTTTTTGGATTTAAAAAAAGGAGATTTGTAGCTTGGAATTTGTTTTAAACCTTTGTAATCAGCTGACAGTAACTATCTTTGAAATATATCTGATTCTACGCCAGCTTGACATAATATTTGACCACAACAGGGCTGACAGCAGGATAAGAAAGCTTTTTATAAGCACAGCACTCCTTTTAACCCTGCTGGCAAATTGCCTTAACCCATATGTATGGATGAATTTTTTTGTGTGCTTATTCTGCCTGTTTCTCCTATGCTCCTGCTATAAAGCTGCTCTTAAGACCAGACTCCTGACCACACTTGCTGTCAGCCTGCTTTTGGCAGCATCTGAGGCAATCGTGGCTGTCAGCCTGGGCAGCATTAAGCCTGGGCTTCTGGAACGGGGAGAAAACGGGAAAAGCCCTGCCCTCCTTCTAAGTCTCATAGTTTTCTGGTTATTTATGACGATAATTAATCTTATTAAAAAACCTGAAAAAGATATAAGTCTGCCTCCAAGGCTCTGGCTCTTTCAGATAATTGTAATGCTCATCATCTTCTCGGAGCTATTTATTGTCTGCTCTTTAGACCAGGGCAATATTGCCTTGGAAACCCTCCTCCTGCTTGGCGCTGAGCTTACAATCTATATGCTCAATTACCTGTCTGACTGCATGGGAAAAGTAACCACCGCCCAGATACAAAATGAGCTTATCCTCAAGGAACGTGCCTATTACAAACGTGAGCTTGCATTACTTCAGGAAAAGGCAGAGCTTGGCAGACATTTCCGCCATGATTTAAAAAATCGTATGGAGGTAATAAGAAGCCTTGCCGATACGGGAAATTTAGATGAGCTAAAGAAATATTTGTGTTCAGTTCAAAACAAAATATCTGACATACAGCTGTACAGTACAACTGGCAATCTATCCATAGATGCTATAATAAACAGCAAATTAACACAGGCTGCCCAGAAGGATATCGAGGTCACAGCCTCAATCGCCCTGCCAGCCAGCCTGTGCATTGATGAAGATGATATTGTTATAATCCTTGGCAACCTGCTTGATAATGCTCTGGAAGCCAATGAGTACGTTGACTTAGATAAGAAAATCGATTTTAACTTTCACTATGAAAATGGCTGTCTGCTGTTAAAAATCAAAAACAGCTATAACCAGGGAATTGTCATTAAAGATGGCAGCTATATTTCCAGAAAAGAAAATAAATCACTTCACGGAATTGGTTTGAAGAGCGTAAAACATACTGTAGAAAAATATAAGGGCATAATGGAAATAGAGACTACTCAGGATATTTTCTGTGTTACAATTATGCTTTATATATGATACTGATAATTTTCAATATTTGGACTTATCCAACTAATATAGCTGATATAAGTCCAAAATACATAAAATATTCAATTACTGCGCACTTATCCTCATAGCCAAGTCTTCCAGATACTCCCAGCGCTCCATCTTCTCCATAAGCGATGCTTCTGCCTCCTCCTTTTCCTGCGATAAAGCATTGAGCTTGCCGAAATCACTGGCAACCTTAAGCATCTGGGCATCAAGCTCCTCGATTTTTTGCTCAAGGGCTTCGATGTCTGCTTCTATGGTCTCGTATTCCTTCTGTTCCTTGTAGGTGAATTTGAGCTTTTTCTCATGTCCCCAGGTGTCTCTTGAGTCTGTTTTGCCATTGCCGTTTGTTGAGTCAGCACTACCTGCTGAACCTGCGATGCCTGTTAATTTACCGGCATTGCCTGCCTCTCCACTACCTCCTGAAGACTGCCCTGTAGCACCTGCGGACTGCATTCCAGCTGTCATATTTCCAGCCTTACCAATATAGTTCTCTGTCTCAGGGCGCTTCGCCATATAATCCGTGTAGCCGCCCTCATACTGCACGATTTTTCCATCGCCCTCAAAGGCAAATATCCTGCGGACAACCCTGTCCAAAAAATATCTGTCATGGGATACTGTGACAACTATGCCATCATAGCCATCCAGATAGTCCTCTAAGATTGCCAGAGTCTCTGTATCCAAATCATTGGTCGGCTCATCAAGTATAAGCACATTAGGGGCTTCCATCAGGACTCTTAGGAGGTGAAGCCTTCTTTTTTCTCCACCTGAGAGCTTGCCTATTGGGCTGTACTGCTGGCTTGCTGGAAAAAGAAATCTCTCAAGCATGGCAGAGGCAGACACCAGCCCATCCTCTGTCTTTACATACTCTGCTGCATCCTTGATATAGTCTATCACCTTCTGGCTGCTGTCTAAGCTTAGCTCCTGGCCATAGTAGCCTATCTTTACGGTCTGTCCTATCTCTATGCTTCCGCTGTCTGGGGTCAGTTCTCCTGCTATCATCTTCATGAGAGTGGTTTTTCCACAGCCATTCCTGCCCACAAAACCTATCCTGTCCTTTTTCAGGAATATATAGGTGAAATCATCCACTATCTTTCTGTCACCAAAGGATTTACATATATTATTAAGCTCTATGGTTGTCCTGCCCATTCTGGATGAGATAGATGACAGCTCAAGCTTATCATCAATCTGAGGTCCCTTCTGGTCACGGAGTGCCTCATAGCGCTGTATGTGCGCCTTCTGCTTTGTGGAACGTGCTCTGGCGCCCCTCTGCATCCATTCTATTTCCTTTCTGAGCACTGACTGGCGCTTTCTCTCTGTGGCTCTGGCACTTTCCTCTCTGGCAGCCTTTAGCTCCAGAAAGCCTGTGTAGTTTGTCTCATAGCTGTATGTCTGCCCCTTGTCGATTTCCACAATTCTATTGCAGACACTGTCAAGGAAATATCTGTCATGGGTTATCATAATTATTGCGCCCCTGAAACCTCTTAAGAAGCCCTCAAGCCACTCTACCATCTCATAGTCCAGGTGGTTGGTAGGCTCATCTAATATCAGCACGTCACATGGCTTTAAAACTGCTGCCACAAGGGCAATTCTCTTCCTCTGTCCTCCCGACAGCTCTCCTGTTTTCTGGTTTATGTCAGCTACTCCAAGCTTCATAAGCAGGGACTTGGCATCACTCTCCATTGACCATCTTAAGTGCTCGTCCAGCTCGGTCATGACAATCTGGCTCATGACCTGGTCTATAACTGATTTGTCAGGGTCATAGTCAGGATTCTGGGGCAGGTAATTGATTACTATGTGGTTTGCCCTGGTCACAGCGCCCTCATCCGGCTCCTCAAGCCCTGCTACAATCTTTAGCAGGGTGGACTTTCCCGTGCCATTTATTCCTATGATTCCTACTTTTTCATTTTCCTGTACATAAAAGGAAGCCTTTGAAAAAAGCTCCCTCTCTGTATACACCTTTGTAATATTTTCTACGTTGATTATATTCATCCTAATCCTCTTTCAGGGCTTCCCTCTGCTCTGCCTTTGCTTTGAGTATCGCTTCATTGAGGGATAACATCTTTGCGTCAAGCTCTGTGACAATCTCTGCACATTCTCTCAAATCATGGCTTATGTATTCAGGTGCATTTCCCTCGAATTTATAATATATCTTGTGCTCAAGACTTGCCCAGAAGTCCATGGCTATTGTCCTGATCTGGATTTCCACCTTGGTATCCACCACTCTGTCTGACAAAAAGATTGGCACAGTGACTATCATGTGATAGCTTTTGTAACCGCTCGCCTTTGGATTTCTGATATAGTCCTTGACCGAGATAACCGTCAAATCATTCTGCTTTCCAATCATCTCTGCCATCTTGTATATATCTGAAGTGAAAGAGCATACGATTCTGACTCCTGCTATGTCCTTCACATATGTTATCATATTTTCTATTGTGCTGTCATACCCCTGCTTTTTCAGTTTCTTTACTATGCTCTCAGGGGTTTTAATCCTTGTCTTTATATATTCAATGGGGTTATAGCTATGTATATGCTTAAACTCATCGTTTAGGATTTCTACCTTGGTCTGCACCTCCTTCAGCGCAGAATTGTATAAAAACATCAAGGTTTCCCAACTATCTATGCTCTCATCCAGTTTTTCTGGTCTGATGTCCATTATAATACCTCCCATGCATACTCTCTATTCTTCGATGATATGCATTTCCAAATAATCAAATTCAATCTCTTCTACGAAATTATCCTTAGTAAATTTTGTCACGCCACGCTTTTTGAATTCCTTTACATTGGTGTCAAGCCAAATAGGCTTTGGCAGGTCAAAGTCATAGCATGCCTTCTCTAATGCGTTAAATATCTTATGAGTTCTGGTTTCATCAGAGTAATCTTCTATTGTCTCTTCCTCAAGCAAACGTGTATCCTTGTATATTTTAAACCAGATTCTCATTTTTTCTCCTTCTTTGTCTGTTACACTCATACATCAAAAGTGTGGCTGAAATCGCTGCATTTAAGGATTCAACCTTACCCTCCATAGGGATTTTGATATAGGTGTCCGCCATGTCTGCGATTTGGTCAGAGAGACCATTTCCTTCGTTTCCAATCATAAAGCCACAGGCTTTTGTATACTCAGGCTCATCATATGACAGCTCACCCTTTAAATGTGCCGCATATAATTTTACGCCTTTTTTCTTTAGAAAATTAATTGTAGCCTCCAGGTCATCTGATATGTAGTATTGCATCCTGTAGAGGCTTCCCATGGTTGAGCGCACGGTCTTTGGATTGTACAAATCAACCGTCTGACTGTTCATTATCACTCCTGTTATGCCTGCTCCCTCGCCAGTCCTGAGCATGGTACCCAGATTGCCAGGGTCCTGAATACTCTCCAAAATAAGCAGGTGTGTCCTGTC
>CAVKUD010000059.1:7253-14592 GCA_963659315.1 Senegalimassilia sp.
GGTCCCTCTACCACAAAAACTCCCTGATTACGGCGCTCTCTGGATTTTTTGATTAGTGACGACAGATTTTTTATCTGCTTACTGCTTGTACTTGTAATCATGACCTACCTCTATTACGTTAAAAATGCTCCGACATTGAAACAATCCCGGAGCATTAATCTAGTCTTAATAAATTCTAATCACAAAAGATGTGTAACTCACTATACAAGACTCTTAGAAATCTCATACATGTACTCGTCAACACTCTTATGCATTGCAAGTGCCTCATCTATATCAAAATCAACGAAGTCACCATTCTTGTGAGCAACTACTCTGTTTGATTTTCCCTCACAGAGAAGGTCTACAGCCATAGCTCCCATGATTGTAGCATATACACGGTCCTTACATGTAGGGCTTCCACCACGCTGCATATGTCCTAAGATTGTGGCACGGGTCTCGATGCCTGTTGCCTCCTCAATTCTCTTAGCCATGCTCTGTGAATGACCAACACCCTCAGCGTTGATGATTATGTAATGCTGCTTGCCCATCTCACGTGCATGTGCAATCTGCTCGATAAGACGCTCCTCATCATAATCATATTTCTCTGGAAGAAGAACCTCCTCAGCTCCGTTTGCAAGACCACACCATAATGCGATATGTCCTGCTCCACGTCCCATAACCTCAATGATTGAGCATCTCTCATGGGATGTTGATGTATCTCTTACCTTGTCAATAGCCTCCATAGCTGTGTTACATGCTGTATCAAATCCGATTGTGTAATCTGTACATGCAATATCAAGGTCGATTGTTCCTGGAAGACCGATTGTGTTGATTCCAAGTGCAGCAAGCTTCTGTGCTCCCTGGAAAGATCCGTCACCACCGATAACTACGATAGCATCGATTCCGTGCTTCTTACAAATCTCAGCGCCCTTCTTCTGTCCCTCTGGTGTGACAAACTCCATACAGCGGGCTGTCTGTAAAATTGTACCACCACGGGAAATTGTATCAGATACGCTCTTTGCATCCATGTCGATTATCTCTTCGTTGAGAAGTCCTGCATATCCTCTCTTGATTCCCTTAACAGTCTTTCCCTTTGAAAGTGCCTGACGAACAACTGCACGAATAGCAGCATTCATTCCAGGAGCATCTCCACCACTTGTAAGAACAGCAATTGTGTTAATCTCTTTTGCCATTTGTCTTTCCTCCATATATGTGTAATGTTAAAATTTTATCATTTTCTTAACTCTGTCTTATTGTATATGTTTCAGCGCATTTTTTCAATGGTCTTTTCCCTAACTTTTACATTTTTTTCGCCTAATTTCGACTCAAATTCATGAATTAAGTCATCATTTGCATCCACAGTCTCATTTCTCCCCAGCTTCTTTACCGCCTTCTCCTCTGCAAGGTAGAGATAAACTGTGTCTTTTCCATCTGACATGCGGATTATATCATGTACCATCTGGGCTTTTGCTTCATAATCTGCCTTGTTTGCAAACTGCAGCCACAGCTCCCTCTCGGTATCATCAAACGACACTATCCTCTCACAGATTATCCGGCCGTTCTGCTCGTCCTCCACTGTTGCCCTGCCGACTACAAACACCTTGGCATCATCCTGGATATACCTCTGATACTTATCATAGTCCCTTGGAAAAACAATCACCTCCACAGTTCCCGTCAAATCCTCGATTGTGAAAAATGCCATTGTCTTGTTGTTCTTGGTAAACTTAATGGTTTTTGATGTAATCATTCCACCCACAACCACATAGGCATTATCCTTCACCCTCATGGTGCCGGTCTCATCATCCAGCACGAAATCGGAGGCTGTAGCTGTGACACTGTTTTTCATCTTATCAATATAGGCTTCAAGCGGATGTCCACTTAAGTATATTCCAAGGACTTCCTTCTCAAAGGCAAGGGCAAGCTCCTTGTCAAATTCTCCCACATCCGGGAATTTTATCTCATAGCTGCTCTTTTCATCCTCTGGCACCAGGTCAAAAAGACTCATCTGCCCAGACAAGCCTGTTTTTTTCTCCCTGAGCACATTGTCAACGATTGATGTATACACCATGGTCATCTGCTTTCTGGTACCCTCTAAGCTATCCAATGCTCCTGCCTTTATCAGATTTTCAATGGCACGCTTGTTTACATCACGCTCTGCTGTCCTCTCGATAAAATCAGACAGGGTCTTATATGGTCCGTTTTCCTCACGCTCTGTTATAATCTTGTCAATTACAGGGCGTCCCAGAGCCTTTATGGCATAAAGTCCATAGCGCACACTTCCGTTTTCCGCTGTAAACTCGCCCTGTCCCACATTTACATCTGGTGGCAGAACCTTAATCCCCATCTCCTTGCAGCTGTAGAGATACTCTGCCGCCTTGGCTGAGTTATCTATTACGGAAGTCATGAGGGCAGCCATAAATTCGATCGGATAGTAATTCTTTAACCAGGCAGTCTGAACACTTATTACAGCATATGCAGCTGCATGGGATTTATTAAAAGCATATTTGGCAAAGTCAACCATGGAATCGTAGATACTGTTTGCCGCAGCCTCTGAGATGCCATTTGCCACACAGCCCTTTATGCCACGCTCCTCATCACCATACACAAAGCTTTTGCGCTCCGCATCAATGACATACTGCTTTTTCTTACTCATGGCACGCCTGATGTTATCCGCCTGTCCCATGGTGTAGCCTGCAAGCTTCTGCACAATCTGCATAACCTGCTCCTGGTATACAATACAGCCATAGGTAGGCTCTAAGATGCTTTCAAGCTCTGGTGTCATATAGCTTATGGCTTCCCTGTTATTTTTACCCTTTATATAATCAGGTATGAAATCCATTGGACCCGGTCTGTAAAGGGAAATACCAGCCACGATATCCTCAAAATTCTGAGGCTTAAGCTCCTTCATGAAGGTCTGCATACCTGCCGACTCCAGCTGGAATACACCTGCGGTCTTTCCTGTTCCAATAAAATCAAGGGTTCCCTTGTCGTTAAAATCTATATGGTCTATATCGACGTCTATATCCTTTGAAGCCTTGATATTTTTTACCGCATCCTTTAACACAGTCAGTGTCCTGAGTCCAAGGAAGTCCATCTTTAAAAGTCCAAGCTCCTCAAGCTGAACCATGTTGTACTCGGCTGTAGGGCTGCCATCATTTGCCCTTCCAAGCGGCACATAATCACTTGCCACGCCCGGATATATAACCACACCAGCAGCATGCACAGATGTATGGTTTGGCAGACCCTCAAGCTTTTTCGCCATGTCAATCATTTGTCTGACATTCTTGTCTGTCTCGTATACGGCTTTAAATTCATGGTTCATCTGCAAAGCCTTATCGATTGTCATATTAAGGTCTGTAGGTACCATTTTTGCCAGTCGGTCAGTCTCAGCATAAGGGAAATCCAGTGCTTTCCCAACAGCCTTGATTACTCCCCTTGCCGCCATGGTACCAAAGGTTACAATCTGTGTAACAGAATCCGCACCATATTTTCTCTGTACATATTCTATAGCACGATACCTCTCGGCGTACTCGAAATCCACGTCGATATCAGGCATGGATACTCGCTCTGGATTCAGGAATCGCTCAAAGAGAAGGTTGTACTTGACAGGGTCGATATTGGTGATTCCTGTACAGTAGCAGACACGGCTTCCTGCCGCTGAGCCTCGTCCTGGTCCTACCCAGCAGTCATGGGTTCTGCACCAGTTGATATAATCCCAGACAATCAGGATATACTCCACAAAGCCCATCTTCTGTATTATGCCAAGCTCATACTGCATAGCCTCATATATCTCATCAAGCTTTTCCTTACGCTTTGAAAATTCCTCATCAGACAGGGGATGCCCTGCGACAGCAGGATCCGTTGAATACTCTGGCACTTGTCTGTATTTTTTTTCAAAGCCCTTCTCACAAAGGTCATTTAAAAAGTCCCAGGCACTGTCAAAGCCCTCTGGCACCTCGTACTTTGGAATCTTATAATTGCCAAACTCAAGTGTGACCTGACATCTGTCGGCAATCTTCTGGGTGTTCTCCACCGCCTGAAGGGCATATGGGAAAAGCGCACGCATCTCTTCCTCGCTCTTTACATAGAACTGTCCGCCCTCATAGCGCATCCTGTCCTCATCAGCCACCTTCTTGCCTGTCTGTATACAGAGAAGCACATCATGTGCCTCCGCATCAGTGTCGTAGGTATAGTGGACATCATTGGTACATACAAGGGGAATCCCCAGCTCATCGCTCATTCTGAGAAGCTGCTGATTTACAAGCTTCTGGTCAGAAATGCCGTGATCCTGTAATTCCAGGAAAAAGTTATCCTTTCCAAAGCAGTCCTGATACTTCTTTGCAATACCCTTTGCTTCCTCATAAAAGCCTCTGACTATATATCTTGGAATTTCTCCTGCCAGACAGGCTGACAGACAGATAAGACCCTCGTGGTATTTTTCCAATGTTTCAAAATCCACACGGGGTCTGTAATAATATCCCTCTGTAAAACCGATTGACACAATCTTCATCAGATTGGCATAGCCTGTGTTGTTTTCTGCCAGTAAAATAAGATGATAATATCTGTCGTCTCCATGGCTTAACTCTCTGTCAAATCTGGAATTGGGTGCCACATAGACCTCACAGCCTATGATTGGGTTTATATTGTTTGCCTTTGCCTCCTTGTAGAACTCTACTACACCGTACATATTGCCATGGTCTGTGATGGCTGCGCTGTTCATGCCAAGCTCTTTGACTCGGGCAACGTAATTCTTTATTTTGTTGGAACCGTCCAGCAGACTGTACTCGGTGTGGGTGTGAAGGTGGCAGAATGACATTTGGGGGTCTCCTTTTTGCTTATAAATTTATAATGTGAACTCAAAAGGTGCTTGGGGAGTGAAAAGGATATTGCAAGAGTATAGGCAGTTAATTATGACGGGTTTCGGACATAAGATTTTCTAAATGTCCTGATAATAGCATTGAAATTCTGACGCAAACGTTCGACATTCGCCATCCATGGCTCAGGTCTCGCTCTCAGCAACGTCCTGTTGCCGAGTTGCTGGGCTTGTACAGGACATTAAGAAACTCTAATATCCTGCACAAGCCATAATTAACTGCCTATACTCTCGCAATATCCCATCTCAGGTTATGATACACCTTTTGTGTCCTGGTGTTCTAATAATTTTTTGCGTAGATTAACTTATACTTGCATTACATAAAAATTATTATAGATTCACAAATAATTAATATTTATTTTAGCATAAAATACGAGGATTCACAAATCCTGTGTTCGGAAATAATTTCATCAATTAGCAACATGCGCAGCAAGACACACCAACCGAACCTATCACCGACAACTTCTCTGGATACATGACAATACAAAAAAGGACAGCCCATTTCAAATGCACTATCCTTAATCAATCATTTTCTTTATTAAATTCTGATAATGTACGTCCAGGCAGCAAAAATTAAAATCTCAAGAAAAACTGTCGGGTTTCTGCGCATCACCTGTATAGTATTTTTCTGCTGCCGCTTTAAATTTGCAAAATGCATCATAGTAATCACCAATAATCTGATTAAAGGATGCTTCTGCCAGACTTCCATCATAATCATGCGCAAGCTGATTTCTTGTTTTTAGCATTTGCAGCCAAATATCATCATATATCAATCCATTAGCAAATGCGGCTTGCAAATTTTCTCTCGGTGACCCAAGAGCAAAATCTAAAACGCCCAATTGCTTCACCAAAATATCTTTCATAACCTTCCACGACAAATCAAATGTAAGATTATAATTTTGAACCGTTCCCTCTAAAACAAAATCTGCATTCGGATTCGCAACTGTACTTTTTTTCAGATTATTCAGACTTTTACAAAAAGAATAGTAACGATTAATAAATTTGTTTTCCATACTTCTTTATATCCTCCAATAAATATTCATTATGTATAGAATTATAATCAAAAATGTCTATCTTTCTCAATGTTTCAATTTTTTCAATTTTCAATTCCAGTTCATTCAAATTTGCACAATCATACACAACAAAATCTATATCACTCGTAGGGGTTGCTGTACCAGTAGCGAAAGAACCAATCAAAACTAATTTTGTTACACCACATTGCTTACAGACATCTGTCACTTTCGCAATCACATCATCTATCGACATTATCAATGGTAATATTCTCCTCACATTTACTATCTTGTAGTAATCATTATACTGTAATGCAATTAGATGTCAATTTTCCATATTAAGAAAGAAAAAAGCTTTACACTTTACCCCTTGCAAATCCGCTTCGCAAGGGGTAACATATCTAAGACAAAAATATATAATTGCATTACATAATATATATGGAGGTAAGGCAATGGCAAAAATTGGTCTGGTAGTAGAAGGCGGCGGTATGAAATGTGCCTATAGTGCTGGTGTTCTCGACCGCTTCCTTGATGATAATATTGAATTTGACTATGCAATCGGTGTTTCGGCTGGCTCTGCAAATACTGCAAGCTTTCTGGCAAAGCAGCGTGGCAGAAATAAGAGATTTTATACCGAATATCTGGATGACCCTGAGTATCTGGGTGTGAAAAATTATATTGAAAATGGGCAGCTGTTTGGTCTGCAATACATCTACGGCACCCTGTCAAATGCTGATGGCAGAGACCCTTTAGATTATGATGCAATAATGGCAAACCCGGCTGAGTTTGAGGTGGTTGCTACAGATGCCTGGACTGGCAAACCTGTCTATTTCGGCAAGAATAAGATGGCGCAGGACGATTATTCCGTAATTATGGCTTCCAGCGCACTTCCTGTCATGTGTAAGCCTGTTCGCATAGACAACCGCTTCTATTTTGACGGTGGTGTAGCTGATGCAATTCCCGTAAAGAGAGCCTTTGAGCAGGGCTGCGATAAGGTAGTTGTAATTACCAGCAAGCCTTACGATTTTGTCAAAAATCCAGAGGGTGCCCGTCTTGTATACAAGAATAAATTAAAGAGTAAGTATCCAAATATGGTAAAAGCTCTGGATAACAGACATTTGATGTACAGACGCTGTTCTGCTCTTATGCATGAGTGTGAAAAAGAGGGGACTGCTTTTATATTTGCTCCTAGCAATCCACCTAAGATGAGTACCTATGCCAAGGATAGAGAGGTTGAGGAGCAGCTTTATAACCTGGGGCTTGCTGATTATGACAATCTCAGAGATAAGCTGATTGAATTTTTAGATAAGACAATATAGGTTAACCCCATAAAAACAAGCCAGAGAATGTGCTCTCTGGCTTGTTTGCATCTTTCTACGCTCTGCATGCATCTGTTCTTCGTGGAGGATTAACCCGTTTAAATTTATATCCCAAGTCCCATCATATGACATATTAGCCACAGCACCAGCAAGTGCGC
>CAVKUD010000060.1:0-13899 GCA_963659315.1 Senegalimassilia sp.
GCTTTGCCCTTATACCCATAAACTGAGGATAGGCAGCGGTAACAAAGTACACATCTGCGATTTCCATAAGCTTAAGCACCTGTTCCTTTGTCTCATCAGGCACTCTCTGCCTCCTGTACAGCTCCTCCTCATTATAAAATTCCTTAATAACAGATGCCCGTCCTTTATTTTCCCAGGAATCAATATCCTCCAGCGTGAGGGGTGGAATAATATTGTATCTGGCATTTGCCATCTCTATAGCAATATCATTAAAGGGTGCTGTCACATCATCCCAGTCAAGCCCTATCTTTGGTCTGATCATAAACTATCCCTCTTATGCCTCATCCATAGACTCTATAATCTCATTGAACTCCTTCTGGAACTCAGGGTCATCCTTCAATGTTCCAAATGCAACGCCTGCCATAACCATATAGATTACGATTACAAGACTTAAAAGTGTTCCTATGATACCTGTTACAAGTCCTCCGATTGACACTCCCTTGCCCTTTTTCTTTGAAAGAGAGATGCCTGCCAATATAATTGCAACCACTCCGAAAATTAATCCTATTCCGACACAGCATGTCACTATTGATAAAATACCCATGATAAGGGACACAATCGCCATTGCTCCTGCCCCTGTGTCCTGTGGCTGCACGCTTCCATATGGCTGCTGGCTGGTATTGTAGGTCTGTTCCCCTGCATACTGTGTAGAAGTGTACTCTCCTGTGTACTGCTGTGATGTAGTCTGGTCGTTCTGTTCACTGCCGTTTGGCTGTGTGTAATTGTTATTATCCATTCTCATGTTCTCCTGTCTTTTTATTTTATCGCTTTAAATGCTTGATACAATTATACATTATGTAGATGGATTCTTCACCTTAAAGTTTCCATAAAGTTTGCTTAAGCGCAAAAAATCTGAGTGATAATCACTCAGATTTTTAGTAGCGAGAGAGAGACTTGAACTCTCAACCTCCCGGGTATGAACCGGACGCTCTAGCCAGTTGAGCCATCTCGCCATATTATTTAAATGAATGGGACCTACAGGGCTCGAACCTGTGACCCTCTGCTTGTAAGGCAGATGCTCTCCCAGCTGAGCTAAGATCCCATTTGTGTCGGTCGACTCTTGCCGACCGACTTGATTATTATAGCTTGACCATATACTTATGTCAACTATTTTCTTACATTTTTATATACTTTTTTATACAATTTCAATGCTTATCATGCACTCATTTTGTATGGCACAGCACAATTTCATCCTATCCATCAATTACTCTGCCAGCAGTCTCTCAACCAGCTTCACGCAGTCTGCCGCATCCTTTGAGTAACCATCTGCTCCTATTTCGTCCGCAAAGCTCTGGGTGATGCAGGCTCCTCCGATTACTACCTTGCTCTTACAGCCCTTCTCCCTGCACAGCTCCACCACATCCTTCATGCGCATCATGGTTGTAGTCATAAGTGCTGATAAGCCTATGATTGCTGCATTTTCTTTTATGGCAAGGTCTACTATGTCCTCACACTTTACGTCTTTTCCCATATCTATGACATTGTAGCCATAGTTTTTGAGCATGAGAACCACAAGGTTTTTGCCTATATCATGGATATCCCCCTCCACTGTTGCAATGACAAGGGTTGGCATATCTCCTCCAGCGCTCTTTCGCTCCATTTTTGGCTCCAGATAGTCAATGGCTTCCTTCATTGTATTGGCACTTCCTATCAGCTGTGGCAGGAAATACTTCTTTGAGTTAAACAGCTCTCCTACCTCATTAATTGCAGGGATGAGGTAATCATTGATAATGGCATCAGGCGCTGCTCCATCTGCCAGTGCCTTGTCTACTTCTGAGATAATAGTCTCCTTGCTGCCCTTTAATACAGCTTTAAAGACTGGATTCTCTGAAAGCTCCGCACTGACTCTGCCATCACCAGCCTGGGCTGCACCGCCATTTGAAGCAGTCTTATTAACCCTTACCGTTTCAAACTGGGCATTTTTATCTGCAAACTTATTCATATGCTCAATATAGCGGATATCGCTGGCAGGTCTGTTGAGCAGCATATCTGATGCAAAGGCTGCATTCATTAACAAGTCCTGTGACGGATTTGCAATCGCCATTGTAAGTCCCCTGTTTATAGCCATTGTGAGGAAGGCTGTATTTACATAGCCTCTCTCTGGCAGTCCAAATGAGATATTTGAAAGTCCACAGATTGTAGGCAGCCTCTTCTCGTTTTTACAGTAATCAATTGTCTCAAAACACTCTACTGCCGCATTGGCGTTGGCTCCTATAGTTGCCACCAGTCCATCCACCACTATATCCTCGTGGGACATTCCAAGGGCAAGTGCCTTGTCATATATTTCATTTATTATAGCCTTCTTTTGAGCAATATTTTCAGGCAGTCCTGCGTCTGAAAGAGGCAGAAGAATAAACATGGCTCCATACTTTGCAGCTACAGGCAGAAGCTTCTCCATCTTTTCTGTCTCAAGAGAGATAGAATTGATAAGGGCACGTCCCGGATATATCTTAAGCGCCTCCTCTATGACATCCACATGGCTTGAGTCGATACAAAGAGGACAGTCCACTGTAGATGACACCTCATATATGACCTTTTTCATCATCTGAAGCTCATCTATTCCGTTCATTCCCATATTTATATCAAGAATTGCTGCACCATTTGCTTCCTGATCCATAGCCATATTTCTGACCAGGTCAAGCTTACCCTCCCTGAGTTCCGCCTGCAGCTTTTTCTTGCCAGTAGGATTTATTCTCTCACCTACCACAAGGAAATTGCCATCCAGATCTATCTCAACTGCTTTTCGTTCAGATGAGAGGATTCTTCTGTGGCTCTTCAGGGGAGTGATAAGTTCCATATCCTTCACCTTTGCTGTGAGGGCTGCGATATGCTCTGGTGTCGTTCCACAGCAGCCCCCCACGATAGCAGCTCCTGCTTTAACCAGTGCAGCTCCTGCCTCTGCAAACTCCTCCGGAGTCATTCTGTATACAGTCTCTCCATTCACCAGCTCCGGCAGACCAGCATTTGGCTTGGCAAGGATTGGAATGGTTGCATACTCTGCCATGGTTTTCACAGGCTCAACCATCTCCATAGGTCCTGTGGAACAGTTTATACCTATTACATCCACACCTAATGATTGTAATACTACAACCGCAGCTTCTGGTGGTGTACCGTAAAGTGTACGTCCATCCTCATTGTAGGTGAGCGTCACCATAACGGGCTTGTCCGACACCTCATTTATGGCAAGAACTGCTGCCCTGCACTCCTGCAGGCTCATCATGGTCTCAACCACAAATAAGTCGACGCCTGCCTCATCTAATATAGAAGCCTGCTCCTTATACACCTCAACAAGTTCCTCAAACATAAGCTCTCCCAGAGGAAAAAGCTGCTGGCCTGTCATGGTCATATCACCAGCCACCAGTGCCTTGCCGCCTACAGCCTCCTTTGACAGCTTGACAAGCTCTGTGTTTATCTCTGTGATTCTGTCAGCCAGTCCGTACTCCTCAAGCTTTATCCTGTTTCCAGTAAATGTAGGTGCGTACACGATATTGGTGCCAGCCTCCACATAGTCCCGCTGTAAATTCAAAAGTACTTCCTTATGCTCAAGAATCCATGCCTCCGGGCAGACTCCAATAGGCATTCCTGCCGCCATCAGGTTAGTTCCTGTTGCTCCATCTAAAATAATTGGTCCCTTATTTACAAATTCTCTAAATTCTTTTTTCGTCATGGCATTTTGTCCTTAATCTTTTCTTTGCAAACATTTTCGTATATAATGGGGTGAATGTCAAAAGAAATTTTATTTTTATTCTAAATAGAAAGAGGACTTATGATGAAGGAAATTAAATTAATAGCTCTCGACCTGGACGGAACATTGTTTGATAATTCAGGTGAGATTTCTGATGCCAACAAAAAAGAAATAGAAAATGCTGTACAAAAAGGCATAGCTGTCGTTATCTCCACCGGCAGGCCATTTTCAGGCTTACCCTTTGAGCAGATAAGGGGCACAGGCATCAAATATGCCATAACCACCAACGGAAGCGCCCTCTATGAAATCGAGACTGGCAGATGTCTCTTTGAAGCAGCACTTGATGATGATGTGGTCATACCAATCATAAACTATCTCCTCACCAAGGATATCCACGCAGATGCCTTCTGTGGCGGCAGGGGCTACACCTCAGAAAAGACTCTTAAAGCCCGCTCCAAGCTGGACGTACCAGAGTCCCTGCTCAAATATATCATAAATACAAGAGAGGTAGTTCCTGACCTGGCAGCTTACATAAAGGAGAAAAATCTTCATGTCCAGAAGATGACCCTTAATTTTCACAAGGATGAAAATGGCACTCTCATAGACCGTGAGGATGTAAAAGCCTTCCTTATGTCAAATCCAGCCATCAACGTGGTATGTGGCGGCTACAACAATCTGGAATTTACTGCGGCTGGCGTTGACAAGGGCATGGGGCTTAAAAAGCTTGCAGAGCTTTTAGCTATACCAATGGAAGCCACCATGGCAGTCGGTGACACAGAAAATGATTTATCAATTATAAAGGCTGCAGCTGTGGGTGTTGCCATGGGAAATGCAACTGATGAAGTAAAAAAAGCCGCAGCCTATATCACCAGCTCAAACACTGAGGATGGTGTAGCACATGCCATTGCGCATTTTTTATATCATTCTTAATAGCTTTACATTGCGCTTGAGGGATTCCACAGTCCAGTCAATATCCTCTCTGCTGGTGTCCTCACCCAGAGTAAACCGTATTGTACCGATTGCATATTCCTCAGGCACTTTTATAGCTGATATGACATGGGACAATCTGCTGCTTCCAGAATTGCAAGCAGAGCCTGCAGATGCAATTATCCCTTCCTCCTCCATCAGCACCAAAAGGGCTACAGCCTCTACTCTCTTAAATGAAAAGCTGGCATTGCCAGGCAGTCTGTATATGGCACTGCCATTGTATTTTACGTCCTCTATCTCCCTCATAACCCGCTCAACCAGATAATTTCTGAGATGTAACTCCTTTTCTACATTTTCATGTATTCTATCCACACTCATCTCAAGAGCCTTAGCCATACCCACTATTCCTGCCAGATTTTCTGTACCTGCCCTCTTGCCCCTCTCCTGGGCTCCACCGTGTATGAATGATGGGATGTGTACACCCTTTCTCACATACAAAAATCCCACACCCTTTGGTCCGTGAAATTTGTGACCGCTGGCGCTCATCAAATCCACTGGCATTCTGGATACATCTATGGGCACCTTGCCCATGGCAGCCACAGCGTCGCAGTGGAAAAAGACACCATTTCTCCTCGCCCAGGCACCAATCTCGTTTACAGGCTGGATTGTGCCGATTTCATTATTGCCATACATTATGGTAATAAGCGTAGTGTCAGACTCTGTGCAGCTCTTAAGCTCCTCCATATCTACTATTCCTTCCCTGTCTACACCAAGATAGGTCAGGTCATAGCCTAGTTTTTCCAGATATTCGCAGGAATTTAAGACAGCATGGTGCTCCGTCTTCTGGGTTATTATGTGTTTTCCCTTTTTCTTATTGTCACCTGCAAGGCATTTAATCGCCCAATTGTCTGATTCGCTGCCTCCCGATGTAAAAAATATCTCCTCTGCCTTTGCCCCTATGCACCTTGCAATTTTTGCCCTGGCAGTCTCAAGTACATGTCGGTTCTCTATGCCTTCCTCATAATTTGTGGAAGAATTAGCGAATTTGTCTTCCATGTAGGGAAGCATTGCTTCCTTCACCTCAGGGTACATCTTTGTGGTAGCCGCATTGTCCAAATATATATTTTTATTCATAATCCCCATCCTTCCCCATATATTTTTATAAATGCTTTTTTGGGTGATCTTTCTGAAAACTGTTAAAGTATCAAATTTTAAAAATTTATTATCCAACCCAATAGTTAACGGCACCCTTATCCTCACCTTTGCAGGAGGTGCCAGCAGATTTATTGGTTTCTTCTATAGGATATTCCTGACACGGACTATTGGTGCAGAAGGATTGGGAATATATCAGTTAATCTGTCCTGTGATGGCTCTAAGCTATGCCCTCTGCTGTGCAGGCTTCCAGACCTCCATATCAAAGCTCATTGCTGAAGCCAGAGACAATGGCAGAAAATGCCTCGCTGCAGGAATTTTTCTATCTCTCATAGTCACTGTTATTTTTGAAGCAATCATATATGTCTATGCCGATGTGATAGCTGTTAAGATTATCTGTGAGCCGAGATGTGAGGAATTACTCAGGATTTTGTCCTTTTCTCTCATTCCTGCCACCATCCACTCCTGTATCAACGGCTACTACTATGGTCTGAAAAAAACAGCTGTGCCAGCCCTGTCCCAGCTCGTGGAGCAGCTTGCAAGGGTGGGCAGTGTCTATCTAATCTATGTGGTAAAGCAGAGTACAGGCTCGCCCATAACTCCTGCTGATGTGGTCTGGGGTATTACGATTTGTGAGATATGCGGACTTCTTTTTTCAGTGTCAGCTATGCACTTTACGAGCCAGACTCCTATAGCATTTAATACATATAAACACAATAATGCCGAAAAATTATATGCCAGTAGAAAAAACCATAAACTTCCAAAGCACTTTATAAACAAAAGTCCAGGAAATTTCATCGATTATACAAGAGAATTATGTGCATTGGCTGTTCCAATGTCACTTAACCACGTTTTATTAACTTTATGTACTGCTTTTGAAAATATTTTAATCCCTATACAGCTGCAAAAATATGGCTATACCACCACAGATTCCCTGTCCGTCTTTGGAATCCTGTCGGGAGTTGCCATGCCTGTCCTGCTCTTTCCCTGTGTGCTGACAAACTCTGTATGTGTTATGCTGCTTCCCGACATATCAGAAGCCCAGTCCCAAAATAATGCCGCCCACATCAGAAACACTACAAAGCGTGCCATGTTCTACGGAGCTGTTTTCGGTCTGCTATTTACCTTTATATTCAGATTCGGTGGGGATTTTATAGGAAATGAAGTATTTGGCTCCGAGCTTGCCACCCATTACATATTAAGGCTCTGCTGGCTGTGTCCCTTTATGTATGTCACAAGCCTGCTTAGCAGTATCTTACACGGGTTAGGCAGACCTAAGAGTGTGCTGGTTACTAATATTCTGGCTGGTGGAATCAGGATATTTATGATTGTTTTTGCAGTGCCTATATATGGAATTGATGCCTATCTGTGGAGCATGCTTGTGGCACAGATTTTTACGACCGCGGCCTTTGTGTATCTTGCAGGCAGGTAAGCCAATATGTTGTTACCAGTGAAGTGTAAAGAAAAAAGCCTTAAAATCAACGTTTTAAGGCTTTTTAATCTCATGAATTATACTCTTGAAAGGTACTCTCCTGTACGTGTATCAATCTTGATAACGTCATCTGTCTCAACGAAAAGTGGAACATAAACTGTTGCACCTGTCTCAACTGTTGCAGGCTTTGTAGCACCTGTAGCTGTATCACCCTTGAATCCTGGCTCAGTCTCTGTAATCTGAAGCTCAACGAAAAGAGGTGGCTCAACTGCAAATACCTTACCCTTGTGTGAACATACCTTACATGTCTCGTTCTCTTTAACGAACTTAAGTGCATCTCCTACTTCTTCCTTTGGAAGTGCAATCTGCTCGTATGTCTCTCCATCCATGAAGTTGTAGAAATCATCATCTGCATAAAGATACTGCATATCTTTTCTGTCAATGTGAGCTGTTGGGCATTTCTCTGTTGGACGGAATGTCTTCTCAACAACACCTCCACTGATGATATTCTTTAATTTTGTTCTTACGAAAGCTGCGCCCTTACCTGGCTTAACATGCTGGAATTCAATAATCTGATAAATGTTACCCTCGAACTCGATTGTAACACCGTTTCTAAAATCTCCTGCTGAAATCATTCGATCTTCCTCCTTGATTTGTCTCTCACTTGTCGATTTTACTATAAAATGCCATATATTTCAAGTACTTATTTACTTGTTGCGTGCTTCAATATCTGCAAACATTGCAACTCGTCTGGCATGTCTGCCGCCCTCAAACTCAGCCTCAAGATATGCCTTTACAATATCCTTTGCAAGCTCAACGCCTACAATACGCTCACCAAAGGCTATGATATTGGCATTATTGTGCTGTTTTACAAGCCTTGCTGTAGCTGTATCTGAGCATACTGCTGCTCTCACGCCGTTTACCTTGTTTGCAGCGATTGATATGCCCACACCAGTTCCACAGATAAGTATTCCACAGTCATACTCGCCTGATGCCACTGCACGTCCTACCTTCTCACCGTACTCTGGATAGTCACAGCTGTCTGTAGTGTCTGTACCAAAGTTCACTACCTCATGTCCCATTGACTCTACATATTCCATTATCACTTTTTTAAGCTCTACTGCTGCATGGTCATTTCCGATTGCTATTTTCATATTTCTCTCCTCATATATTTATTTTAAGTTATCCGATTCATATAAACTCAGCGTTAATAATACACCACATAAATTTATACTTCACTAGCACATTTTTGTCAAATAAAAGACAGCCAGCTGGGTTCTGTCTCTCAGGGATAATTTTTCCAGAATCACACTGATATAGTTTCTCACTGTCCCCTCTGATAAATACAGATAGTCAGCGATTTCCTTATTGCTTTTTCCCAGTCCCACCTGGGCTATTATATCAAGCTCCTTGTCACACAAATCATAGGCAGCTGCATCAAACTCGGATTTGGACTGCTTTAGCACTGGTATCCTGCTCACAATCTCCCCTCCGAATACGCTCTGCCCTCTGTAGACAGCCTTGATTGCAGGCACAATTCCATCAAAATCCTGCTTTAATATGTATCCCTTTACTCCGATTTCAAGGGCATTTACTATGTATTCATCATCAGAAAAGGTGGTGAGAAGCAGTATTTTCGCCTCTGGATAAGCCCCTATAATCTGCTTTGCAGCCTCAAGTCCTGACATGCTTTTCATCTGTATATCCATAAGGAGCACATCTGGCAGCAATTCCCTATACATAGAAACTGCCTCCACTCCATCGCTGCCACAGCCACATACCTCTATCTCCGAATCAGCCTCAAGGATTGTCTTTAGAGACATAGCCACTATCTGGTCATCATCCACTATTAAAACTTTCATATCCTGTTCCTCACTTACTCCTATTTATGTTTCCTGCTTACAGTCAAGCCAAATTTTGCAGTCATTTTCACAGATTATTCTGCTGCTGTCTTAGGCAGGGAAATCATGATTTTAAATCCCTTCTCATCAGATATGCTTATGGTGCCAGACAGCCCTGACACCCTGTCATTCATATTTTTAAGCCCTATGCCGCCAGTATTGACCTTTGAATTTTTTAAGTTTTTAACTGTGCCATTGTCCTCAATTATCATCTGGTAAAAGCCCGGATGCTCCCTGACAAGCACTCCTACCTTATCTGCATTGGAATGCTTTACTATATTTGACATAGCTTCCTTTACTATGGCTATAAAACAGTACTTTACGCTTCTTGGCACATTATCTGACATGTCGTATTCCACTCTGACATCATAATTTTTCTTCATGTCCGATACAGCATCCTGTATGGCAAGTCTCAGGTCAATAGACTCGTCATGCAAGTCATGTATGCTTTCCCTGATATTATTCATGGCCTCATTCAGGGTCTCGCTGACGCTCTCCAGCTGTCCGTGCAGCGGCTCCTCCCTGTGAATGGTCATAAGGGCACCCATCTGCAAAATGGTTCTGGACAGCATATGACCTACATTGTCATGTATCTCCCTGGCAATCCTGTTTCTCTCCTGAAGCATGGCGATGTGGATAGATGCATATTGATTTTCCAAGAGCTCATTATTTTTGCTCTTAAGCTCATTTTCCATAACCTTTGCTGTATCCACAGCTTCAAGAGCCTTTTGCTTTTCTCTCGCTGCTCTGCTGGCTTCGTATGCCATCATTACAGAAATCAAGCTACATATGACAAGCCCAGCTATAAGCAGTGGCGAAATGTCTGTCTGATTAATGAGCAGGAAAATAAGCACCGCAAGGGCATTTCTTTTGTAGCTGCCTCTCCATGTATTCTGATATAGCATCACTGGCAGGAAAAATATCAAATCCCTGCGCCACAGGCATACCAGCACATAGAATATAAGCAGACCTATCTGCACCCTGTCATCATCTATGCAGACTACTGCCTCCGTAAAAATCACCGCTATTAAAAATGTAATCACTGCCTGACTGTCCCTGCAAATGGATAATACCATCGCAAGTCCTGCCGCCAGAAATAAATTTGCTTCTATTATCTTATTCATATAACAAAGTTATCATATCTTGTGACAAATGTCATGTTAATCTTCTGACAATGCTCACTTATAATTTTCTCCTACAATTATTATGATATATATAGTTCAGGTTTCACGCATTTACAGCGATAATTAAATCCCCAGATGCACAAATTCTGAATGACACAAAAAATATGAATACAATAATCAACCCGGAGGTAACAAAATGAACGAGCCAGCAGTAAAAGTAGAAAATCTGGTAAAAAGATACAAAGAGCTGGTCGCTGTCGACCACTTAAATCTTGAAATCAGGCAGGGAGAAATATTTGGACTTTTAGGTCCAAACGGTTCAGGCAAGACAACCACAATCAACTGTATCCTCTCCCTCTTATCCTATGATATGGGCGATATAACAATTTTCGGAAAACCTATGGCACCAAACAGATATGACATCAAAAAGGACATAGGCATCATCATGCAGAATGTGGCAGTCTTTGAAGAGCTGACAGTATACGAAAATATCGATTACTTCTGCGGGCTTTACATAAAGGACAGAAAGCTCAGAGCCCAGTATGTAGAGGAGGCAATCGAGTTTGTAGGTCTGGATGAGTTCAGAAAATTTTATCCTAAAAAGCTCTCAGGAGGACTTTTGAGACGTCTCAACATCGCCTGTGGTATTGCCCACAAGCCAAAGCTTATCATCCTCGACGAGCCTACAGTTGCAGTAGACCCACAGAGCAGAAACAGCATACTTGAGGGCATACAAAAGCTTAATGCGCAGGGAGCCACCATCATCTACACCTCTCACTATATGGAGGAGGTGGAGCAGATTTGCACCAGAATCGCCATTTTAGATAAAGGCAAAAACATAGCCCTTGGAACAAAGGATGAGCTAAAAAAGCTTATTAAAAAACGTGAAATCATAACCATTGACATTCTGGATATAAGCGAGGCTGACATGGAAGCCCTCCACAAGCTGCCCCACGTATATGAGGTAAGCTTTGAGAACCACAAGCTCACTATCCTCTGCGATGGCGGTCAGCACAATCTGATTCGTGTACTTGACTATCTGCAAGGCAGGGGCTACTCCTTCGGATATGTCCACTCAGCCCTGCCAACACTAAACGACGTATTCCTTGAAATCACTGGAAAAGAATTACGAGATTAGGAGGCTGACATGGCACATATAATTTTACTCACCTGGAAAAAGCTTTTCAGGGACAAAATAAATACCTTCTGGATTCTGTGTTTCCCAATAGTGCTTGGAACACTTTTCCACATATCCTTTTCAAATATGGCAGAGGAGGAAAGTATAAATCCGATTTCTGTTGCAGTTGTTCTCTCTGATGATGAGTATTCCGATACCTTTAAGACTACTCTGCAGGGCATAGAAGCTTCAGAGGACTCCATGCTTGATGTGAGCTATTGCAGCGAAAATGAGGCTATGGACTTACTTAAGAATCAGGAAATCAGCGGTATTCTCACCGCAGGGAAAGAGATAAGCCTGACAGTATCAGCTGACATGGCAAATGACAGCTTAAACCAGAGCATTTTGCAGACCTTTGTAAACGAATACAATCTAAATCAGGATGCTATTATGAATATACTTGCAAGCCATCCCGAAAAAATGGCTGATGTGCTGGACTCGCTCAAGGCAGAAACCGAATATAATAAAACGGTTTCCTTAAGTCGTGATGACAGTGCAAGCCCCTACACCCAGTACTTTTTCAACCTGCTTGCAATGACAAGTCTCTTTACTGCTGTAGGCGGATTAAAGATTGCCACAGAAAATCAGGCAAATCTCTCCAGCCTTGGGGCAAGAAAATGTATGTCACCTACCAACAAGCTTGTGACAATCGTCAGTGAGCTTATAGCCACCACAAGCTATGAATTTTTACTCAATATCGCAGGCTTTGTATATCTGGCGTATGTCCTAAAGGTCGACATTCTGACCCGCCTTCCACTGTCAGTATTCTCCCTCTTTATGAGCTGTCTGACAGGTGTAAGTCTAGGACTTTTTATAGGAAGCATAGGCAGAAATGATGTGGGCTTCAAGCAGGGAATAATATTTGCAGTGACAATGCCTATGTGCTTTTTAAGCGGACTTATGATAGGCAACATGAGAATCATTGTAGAAGACCACTGTCCTATTATAAACAGGCTCAATCCAGCCGCCCTTATATCAGACTGCTACTACGCACTGGCAAGCTTCGACAGTCTTGACCGTTTCAGGGCAGATGTTATCACACTGGCTGTTTACATATGTATTTTTATCCTGTGTGGATTTTTAATAACAAGGAGACAAAGATATGCAAGTTTATAAGACATTCTTTAAAATAGCAAAAAAATATTTGACCAGCTGCTTAATCTACGCCTTTGTTTTTATAGTTATACTAATTGCAATGACCAAACTGGGCGGTGAATCTGTAAACGATCGCTTCAAGGCAGACAAGGTAAGCTTTGCAGTAATTGACAATGATAACACCGCCGCAAGCCAGGCTCTGCTTGACTACCTGCAGACTAAGCACACGCTGGTAGAGCTTGATGACTACAGCAATGAAAAGCTGCAGGACTCTATGTATTATGAGAAAATACAGTATCTGCTCATTATCCCGGAGGGCTATGAGGAAAAACTCATAAATAATGACACCAAAGACCTGCTCTCCCACTCCATGAGGACAGACAGCGCCAAGGGATATTTTTTCAATCAGGATGTGGACGCCTATCTGGACTGCCTGAGACTTTACCTGACTGGCGGCTACTCTCTGGATGAAGCACTAGACGCTGCAAAAGGCTCACTTGCCACAGTCTCAGAAACTGCTGTAAACTCTGTCAGTTTTGACGCAAAAAAGGAGAATATCCCAAACGGAATGGCTTATTATTTCCAGTATCTGTCCTATATGCTGATGTCTGGAATTGTAATTGCAGTATCACCTATACTCATCAGCTTCCACAGGCACAACCTGCAGGAAAGACTTGCCTGCTCATCAACCACACCAGGAAAGCAGGGACTTGCTATAGGGCTTGGCTGTGTCACCTATTGTCTGGCTGTATGGTTAATCTTTATGATAATTGCGGTATTTATGTATAAGCCTGCAAATATGTTTTCAGAGTCAGGGTTTATGCTCATGCTTAACAGCCTGATATACACACTCTGTGTCACCTTAATAACCTTAATCATAGGTTCATTCAGCCTTGAGCCAAATGCCCTGAACCTGATTTCCAATATATTAGGGCTTGGTGTCAGCTTCCTCTGCGGAGTGTTCGTGCCAATGTGGAATTTATCAGACAAGGTTCTCCTGTTCTCACAGTTTCTGCCTGCCTACTGGTATATGAAAAATCTGAACATGATATCGGGTGCATCCGGTCAGGCTTTTTCCAAGGCCACCTACTTTAACTATCTGGGTATAGAATTCCTGTTCATCCCTGCCCTGCTTGCGGTATTCCTGCTTGCCAATACCCAGCGCAGGAAAAAGGCAATCTAAAAATTAGACAACAAAAAAGCTATAAGTTCTGTCTCATAAACAGTCCTTATAGCTTTTATTTTATTAAAATTAAAGAACAAAATTCTCTCCTGATCTCGGAATTTTATTGTCGGTATTCATATCTGCTGCGATAACCTGTGCCTGATCTCCTACAAAGTACTGGTACTGCTCAAGTACCTTATCC
>CAVKUD010000061.1:0-13894 GCA_963659315.1 Senegalimassilia sp.
ACTGAGGGACATATGCCTCCGGCTGGTAATAATCGTAGTAGGATACAAAGTACTCTACTGCATTTTCGGGAAAAAATTCCTTAAATTCAGAGTACAATTGTCCTGCGAGGGTCTTATTATGACTTATGATAAGTGTAGGCTTATTAAGAGCTGCAATGACATTAGCCATGGTAAAGGTCTTGCCCGAACCTGTAACCCCTAGTAAAGTCTCGAATTGGTTGCCTTCTTTGAACCCGTCTACCAAGGCTTTTATTGCCTGTGGCTGGTCTCCAGTAGGCTCGTATGGGGCATGTAATTTAAACTCCATAATGCCCTCTCCTTCCTGAAATTTATAGTAAAATTGACTTCTATAAGCCAACTGATTGTTACTCTTACATACGTTGTAAATCCGAAATTGTCTTCAAATTGTCTTCAAAGTAACAATTTGGTCACCAAAAAGAAAATTATAAATAATTGTAATATCCTGATTATATGTTTCCTAAATCAGAAATAAGGTTTTTACAAAATATTTCTAAAAAAGACAAAGTCAATATTTTCATAGTATGCACTTACATGCTTAATTTTACTACAAAAAATAGACTTTGTCTATCTAATTCAGAACATCTGTTCCCATTATTTATATCAACCTATTATGTATTCACTTATATCAGGTGTTACCTTGCTGAAGTCATTTGTCACCTTATCATTATTATCCATTGGTACAACTGCTGCAATAAAAGAATCTAATCTATCCAGCCTGACAACAGACAATTTTGATTTATCAATATAATTATCTATCGTCACAATCTCCGAAGCATGTCCAAGATTTTCTGCAATTGCCTTTGGACTCATCCCATTTAAGAGAAGAATCGTTGCACATGTTCCTCTTAAATCATGCCATCTGACATCTGGCAGTTCTAAGTCTTTCAGTAATTTCTTAAAATGCTGAAAGTGAAAATTTTTACTTCTTGGTCTTCCATATGAACTACAGCAGACATAGTCTAAATCCAAAAAGTATTTACTTCTCCTTCTCTTAGATGCTTCATACCATTTTCTTTGCTCTAAAATAGCATCATATACAATATCAGGAATATCAATAGTTCTCACACTGGATGGTGTTTTTGTAGCAATTTCCTGCTTTGTATAAGTTTTTGCGTCCAGTTCACTATCATTTTTCTTGATATCTCTTCCAAGTTGTCTTCTGACTGTAAGCTTCTGCTCAACAAAATCAATATCTGAATATTTAATACCAATTATCTCCGAACACCTCAGCCCCATAACGACATTAAACAATATCATCAAATGAATTTTGCTCCCCTTACTCCCCTCTATCAGTTTCTTTGCCTGTTCCAATGTAAGTGTATTTTTGCTTTCAATAGTTCTGGAATGATAATTACCTGTATTTAAACTTTTTGGCATTCTCATCCCTAATGCCACATTAACTGCAACAGCTTTTTCTTTAACAGCATACCCCAGACAAGTTTTTATTATAGTTCTTACCTGCTCAGCAACACTTTTAGAGTACTCACCTGCTTTTCTATACAGTCTTACAATATCCGCAGTATTAATCATTTTCATCATTTTATTTCCCAATACTGGGATTATATGATTACATACCACAGAGTTGTAATTATAGTATGTATTGTAGCTGCCGACTCTGTTTTTTATGATATCTTCTAACCAGTGTCTTAGATAATCCTTAAATAAAACTGTACCATATACAAGATACTTCCTTTCATGAAGATGACCAATTGTTATCTCTCTTTCTCTATTTGCCTCCTCCTTAGTCAAAAACCCAGCATGTTGCTGGGTCTTCACTAAGCCATCATTGTATTTCAATACAACTATGAAGCCAAAATGTCCTTTAATCTTTTTAACATTTTTCACTTCAAAAGAATCATATTCTTCCAGACCTAATTGCATTTCAATCCTCCTCATCCATAGCATACAATTCATTCAGACAGGTCAAGATTTCAGAATTTCCATCTATAACCTCTGCATACATTTCATATGTTGTATTAATAGAACTGTGTCCTAATAAACCACTTATAGTAGGCAAGTCATACCCCAGCTCCAATAAAATAGATGCGTAACAGTGCCTCAGCCCATGAACTGTCATATGTTTAATACCATTCCGCTTACATAATTTATTTAATGCAGTATTAATTGATGTCTCACCTCTTGGTTTTCCAAGCTCATCACACGACACATAATCGTTATCCACATATTTCTCACCTATGCAATTTTTTCGAGCCTCTATTGTATCTTTTCTCTTTAATACTTCTACCCAGACATAGTCTGGAACGTGAAGCTTTCTAACAGAATTTTTTGTTTTAGGAGCTTTAACAACATACTTTGAAGATTTCTTTTCGTATGTTAAGTCATAATACTCTTTATCAACGCTCAACTGTCTTTGAATCATTACTGTTTGCTGTTCCTCATCGAAATCAGAAAACTTCAAGCCTCTGATTTCTCCCTTTCGCAATCCCAGAAAAAGAGCTAAAAGAATTTCAAGATACCAATTGCTCTTGGATGCCACTTCAAGCAATTTTCTCAATTCTTCCTTATTTAATGTATTTACCTTTTGCTTTGGTCTGGGACACTTTTTCAGCATAGGAAGATTATTTATTCTCTTCTCATTGTAATAGGCATGTCTTAAGGCAAGATACAGAAATTCTCTTGCCTTATTTGCTGCTATCTTAGATGTTTTTGCAACTGCATCTAATAACTGATTTAATTCCTCATCGGTCACTTTAGCCAGCATCGTGTCTGATTTCCAGTCAGGCAAAATATGCTTGTATAGAGTATATCTATAGACCATCATAGTTGTTGCCTGACAATATGAAGTCAGAATCTCTTCCAAAAAATATTCAAGATATGCCTTTAATGACAAATCCTTAGAATATTCTGTTGCAAGTCCATAGCGTCTGGCATCTCTCTTAAAGTCACTGTCGTATTTTTCTTTAGCATCATTTGCCTCATCTGCTGTCAAGAATCCTTTTTTCAGCTTATATTGAACCTCTTTATTTTCATCAAAGAGTTTTATGCGAATCTGCCAGCTTATGCCATTAAACCTTGCATTTCTGTCAATCTGCCCTTTAACAGGGCAGATGTCTGCTATTTTATTGCCAACCATTCGTCAAATCCCTCCTTCGGCACTCTGATGACAGTGTTAATTTTTATCACTCTGAATGGTGACTTTTTATTATACACATCATTCAGAAACTGATAGGTCTTTGACTTGCTAAGCCCCATGATAGTCATAATTTCTTCTGGACGATAGACTCTGCTTTCCACTTTTACCACCTTCCTTTCGTTTTTTACAATTTTGTTTACATCTTGTGACACCATATAGCGTTCCTCCAAACAATAGAATTTGTCTCAAAAAACGGAGACGCAATGCATACACGATATAAAGTGTCAATTCAATTTTTTATAAATATAAGGTTCAAATTTTCCATTTTAAACTTTGCCCTCTAAAAAGCTGTTTTTAATTTTGCAAAAGACAAAATATGCTTTTAAAAAAATAAACTTGAAGTTTTAAATGCTTTCTCAACCATTCAAACACCATCTCACCTGTTTAAAAATCGTGTTATAATTTTTCTCCCCATGAGCTGGTCACGCACAAAAATTAAAAACTGCTTTTTGTAATCCTTATAAATTTCAGCTAAATATCCTCTATTGAAAAGCTGGCAAAGGTGCCAGACAACTCGTAATAATATTTATCTTGCTTTAAGTCACAATGATATTTTTTACAACTTCTTATAAAGTTGTTAATACATTCTGCTATATCTGCATCGCTATCCAGCTTTTGCATATAGAACACCATGAGTTCTTCATCAACAAAAATTCCTGCTAGTTCTGTTTTTACTGTCTGCAATTGAATATATTCAACTTCCAGTTTATGTAAGCATTTGATAAGCTCTGCTTTGAACTTCTTGCTATTACATGCAAAAAGATTGCCTTCACAATAATAAAAGCATGGTATATGGTAAATAATTTTCATAAAATCAGTCTCCAATCGGATATAATTTTTTCAGCTTATAAAAAGTAGTTTTCTTAATCCCCATCTCTCGCATTGCTTCAACAGCTTTCATATCACCTCTTGCAACCTTCTCCATAACAGTCTCATAATTTTCTGGCTTTCTCACAGTAGGTCTGCCAAACACAACACCCCTATTTTTGGCTGCCTGTATTCCTTCAGACTGACGTTGATGATTTTTCAGTCTCTCCTCCTCTGCAATAGATGCCATAACCTCAATAAGGATATTGGATACCATTTCCAATATCCAATCCTGACCATCACACTCCATCAGAGAAGTAGGAACATTGAGAATTTTCACACGTATCTCATGAGCTTTGAACCATTCCAGTTCTTCTTTTATCATCTGCTTATTTCTTCCAAGCCTGTCCAGTTCCTTGATAACTAAGGTATCGCCTGCTCGAAGCATTGTATTCTTCAAAGCAAGATACCCCACTCTTTCAAAATCCTTACCAGACTGCTTATCTACAATGATATTTCTCTCTGGAATGCCATACTCAAGCAAAGCTTCAATCTGCCTGTCAGTATTCTGGTGTGAAGTGCTGACTCGTGCATAACCAAATTCCATAGTAGCAAGACTCCTTCCATTAAATATTGATTTCCGTTCGTAAAAGTCCCTGCACCTAAGCGAACCTCCGCAAATAGCAAATACCACATTTCTGAACCATTTTTTACCCTCATATTTGATAGTGCGTAAAAGCATGGTTTAATGAACGCAGTACCTATACCAGTTCAGACCGATATAACCGCCTTTTCAAAATACCACCGCATAATTTAAGCTGTGTGCCACTTTTAAAAGGCTCATCTGAGTATTTGGCATTGAGCCATAAAATCGGCTAAATAAGGCAAATACAAGCAAATGAACTTTTTAAGACCTTTCCGAACGATTGCTGGTACTATAACTCTTTGTGCAAAGCTATTGAAGTGTCTAGTTCTGCCAAAAAGTACGCAGGGCATTTGGTGGTTATGTATGATTTCCAAAGAATAAGCCTTTCCCCCAAATAGAGAAAAAAGCCAACAATCACTTTTTGTAACAATTTAATTTTTCAGCCAATAACAGGAATGCCCATAATTCAAGGTTCAGCATTTCAAATTTGCCGTAAAGTGTTACAATTTGCGAAACATCCATCACTTTTTCCAATCAGTTTCATTTTCACAGGCAAGGACACCAATCAGTCTTGTGTCAATATTTCAAAGTCTTATGGATACTTTAGGATTTGCAATCAGATAGAGTAGATAAGGAATATAGAACTGGCTCGTAGATATTATTGATTTATACACAGATACAGCTATTTTTATCTCAGCATAGCAGTCTCTTGTTTTTGTATGACTGCTATATTTTCAGAGCTATACATTCATACATCATTCAATTTTCTTGGGAATTTGGGAAATTACTAAACGGATTTGTTGATTTGCGATTGTAATAATAATTCATATTGCTATAGAAGAATAGATTGTAACAAAGACTATTATTAAGAGCAGTCACCAGTCCGACAGAACACAACAAAGAACAGCTCATTATAAAATCAAAATATATTATTTCACGATAGAATCACTTAACACATAATCAGTACATATAAAATCATGGCATTTCTAATTAAGATATTTTTAGAATAGCTGTAATCAGCATAACTTAGATGATTTTATATAAGAATATATCTGCTCACGATAAGAATGACTTTATTCCCAAAAGATTAACTCCAAGCATCTATGAGCAGATATAAAAACAAATTTATTTCATATTAAAACACATAAAATAGACAGCTACCGCTAGGTATCTACCCCATTTTTGACAGACCAGCCAAGCAGTCAGAACCAGTCATATACGCTTGCCCCTGTGAGCCTGCGTGTGCCATTTGTAGCGAGCGTACCATAATAGTCGAGGAAGTGACCACAATGCCAGTAGAAAGCCTGTGTGGACAGATGACAAAGCCAAGCCACAAACAACAGTTCCAAACAATCATACATACTTCATGAAATGCAAAAAGACCAGCAACTCCGAAGAATCACTGGTCTGACTATGCTCTTAAAATTGATATTCAATTAAGCTGTTTTGCGTCTCTTTACAAATACGATTACTCCCACAGCTGCAACAGCCATCACAACATAAATTGCGATTGGTGTCATATCACCAGTCTTTGGTGATGTAGCTGTTGTATTTGCAGATGATGTGTTATTATCTGTTGATACAGTAGTCTTTCCAGATGATGTATTGTTATCTGATGCAGAAGCATTTCCATTATTAGAAGTATTTCCATTATCAGATGAACCACCATTGTTAGAAGCATTTCCATCATCATTCTTTGTATCATCGTTGCTTGGTAACTTTGGCTCTGTCTTTGTTACAACATAGCTTGAACAATGGTCTTGCTTTACAGTCATATATCCATCAGCATCAACAACTGCTGTCTGAACTTCTGCAAAAGTATTGTCAGCATTCATAAGTGAATAGTAAAGTGTCTGACCTGCATACTCTGTTCCTGCATAAAAGCGGATGTTTGCTGTTGCTGGTAACTTGCCTGAGTAGTTGAAGTTAATCTGCGATACAAAATTATCCTTTGTGATATATGATGGCATTGTATCTGCGTAAGCACTGTTGATTGATGTAGAAAAATCATATTCTGTCTTTCCATCAACACTTGTCATAGTTCCTTTTGCAAATGTAAATGTTACATTATTATTTGACTTGATAACAACATCTTTAGTAGCATTCTCAGCTAAGATTGTAGCAAATGTATCAGCAGAAACTATCTGTGAATCACCTAAATCAACTGTGTAATTATCTTCACTTGGAGATGGAGCTGGAGTCTCATCTTCAAAGTTTAACACAGTCGATACACCTTCTGGGAGGAACCAGAAATCTACAAAGCCACGAACTCTGTCTTTAGATGTGTAATATTTATTCCAATCATCACCCTTAAGAGTTGCACCATATGAATCTGTATTATATTCAGAACCTGGGTCTAATCCCCAAGCTGCCTGTAAATTTCCGAGGTCATCTGCTGTATAACAAATTCTGACAATATATGCATCATCTGCCATAACACCACCAGAACCAATTTCTCTAGAACCCATATTTTCATTTATAGTTTTGTACGATGAAGATATATCCCCATATTCCTTTGGAAGAATACTAAAACCTTTTCCAAGTTTTGTTCCTTTATCATAATCTGCATCATATAACATTGCTGGTCCTTTATTTGAACCTGACCATCCTAGACCACCATTTATCTTTTCCTTAATTGAGCCATCTTCATTTTTCTCTATTACAAGATTGCCATTATCATCCCTTGATAAAACTGGAACTATTACATATGAATCATATGCTTTCCAATATGGAATACTGCTGTTTTCCCAGTCAACATATGCTGTTGTATTGCTACCACATACAGCAACATCTCCACTAAAATATTCATATCCCAATTGGTTAGCAATTGCTTCCCTGTCAGCTTTTGAAAGTGACTTTTCTTCATAATCCCCCTCAACAGCAATACTTATAGCTGACTTGTCCGCTACATCCGCAGCCTTAACACTCGGTGTATTTCCAACTGAAAATACCGTTATAGCTGCCATAGCCAGAGCGACTGCTGTGGCTGTAAACTTTTTCTTTCTCATAAAACATATCTCTCCTTCTTTTGAATATTGTATAAATTTAATACCAAATGAAATTATACCATATAACTTCTATTTTGGATACTTTTTTCTTCCATTTTGGATAATATTTCATCAAAGAGGTGAACCAAAATGGCTGAACGAGTAAATCAACACTTAAATCCACTAATAGGCACTAACATAAAAAGACTACGCAAAGAGCGTAATATGAAAGCTACTGAAGTTATTGCCAAGCTCCAATGTGAGAATGTCAATGTCACAACAGGCATATTCAGTAAAGTGGAACATGGATATAATAATCCAACTGTAGATATGCTGATTGCCCTTACCAAAATCTTCAAGTGTGATTACAATGAATTTTTCAAGCAATAAGCGACTGTTTCCAAAATCAATGGATATACAGTCGCTTATTTTTATGGTACTATTTTGAACTTATCCTTTTCTATGATAACTGCTATGCTACCTGACTGCGGTGGCAACCATACCCCTTGAAGCTGGAGAGCATCGTCTACATATTCCACCTTAAATCTGCTACCTACAGGTTTTGGAGCATATGGGTCATTCAAAGGTTCTACAAGTTCAATGATTGTACCTTTAGGATAGCGAGCCGTATAAACTGCTTTTTTATCTATTGGATGTGACATACTATTCAGCCTCCTTATATTCTGTAAGATTATCTGGCATAATGGCAACTAAGTGCTTTTCTATGACTGGAATATCTTCATCTCTTATCGATGTGAATTCGCCATCATTATTGTGCCTTACACACATAAGATTTCCTACAAGCATATCATATACTCCACCCATATCATCAACAACAAAACGATTAAAAGGATAGTTTTTAAGTTTACCCTCGTCATTTGCGATAACATCTATCTCATCAGTAATGCTTAAAACAGTAATCAAACCATGTGGCTCATCATAGTTTACATATCTTTGTTCAGCCTCTAAGGTGTTATCAACCTCGGCAAGATAGCCTTTATAAACTACACCCGACAGCTTATTCACTCTCAGCAAATATGCTTGTATTTTCTCCTGCTTCATCTGCAACCTCCTCAGCATCATCGCCTTCTGTGTCCATATCTTCAATATTCACTGCTTCTTCCGTAGGCTCATTCATAAAACTACCCATAGCTGGCGAGTCCTCATCAGTACTTGCTGTATCATCATCAACCTCATAGTTTTCAGAGTCCTCTTCATACAAAGACCATGCATCCTCACTTTCAAAAGGCTTGCCTATTTCATCAATATTCCATCCAAAGTAGTTACACATGGCAACAAACATAACCTTGAGTCTCTGATTTACATTTACAATTTTAATATTGCCAGAGCCACTTGCCTCTTCATATGCAGGATATAAAGCGTTGGCAAAATCATTGATAAATGCTTTGAAAAGCTCAGGCTTCACATTGTTCTCAATGGCTATCTTTGCCATCACGATTACAATAGGAACATTGTTTTTACGCAGAAATTTATTCTTGTTTTCAAACGAAGAATCCAAATAGTCTACGATTTCCATAGGCATCTGCTGTTTTTCTTCATTGTAACTGTTTCTTATACTCTCGGCATATGAAAGCATAGATGCTGCGGAGATATTCTTAAACTCTCTCTGCTCGTGTCTCTGGTCAAGCAGAGCCATGCCCTGCATCAGCATAAGCAAATCATCTTCTTTCAGAGCCTGTTTCTCTGTGATATTAATAGCCTGTGTAAAGAAATTTCCTGAGAGTAAGGTATTCACAAACTCCATCAGCTCATTGCCTAACTTAGCTTTCCCTTTTTGCATTGCTGAAAGTGCTACTCCACTATTGATGTTAAAATACAACTTTTCTGCTTCTTCCATTGTATAGTTCTCAATAGCTTGTACTGTAAATCTGTAGTTTTTGATAATGTCCTGAAGCTCCTCCTCAAGCTCTGAAAACTTTCTACCGGCAATATCATATGTAAAACCATCAACTTCTACTGGCTCTGTAGCTCCATGCAACTCCCATTCATCATTTAAGAATGGGAATAATGTGGTAATAAGTCTCTGCTGTCCCTCAAGCACCTGATAGCCAAAGATATCCTTGCCCTTAGAATCCTGACCTCTCTTATCCTTTAACAGGACAATAGGTGGGATGTAGGAATCTGCAAGCATACTCCATACAAGATTTGACTTTAGGATAGGACTCCACATACCACTATGTCTTTGAAATGGCAAGGTGCATTGAAGCACCTTGTCATCAGACTCATACCATTTCTTCATTGTGTTTACAGATACTGGCAGACTTGACCTATTCATTGCAGTCTCCTTCCTGTATATCAAGATACATCTCCTCTAAAACATCTCTATCCATATCACCAAGAATCTTCATAGTGTAACCGCCAAATCCATGGATAATTGTTCTAAGTTCCTCATCAGACATATCCTTAATATCATCAAGGTCATCTCTATCATCCCACTCAGGGTGTGCCGTCATATTAACTGGTGGAACGATAGTATTTGTATTGCAACTAAAAACATCGTTTGGTGCGTAAAACTGTATGAGTGAGCCTTCACAAAAATATGGCTTGCTCTTACCTTCATCAAACTTATACTTTTCCACAGGCATCACCATTGACTGGAAAGTAAAGTCAGAGAAATCATAATAACCTTCAGATAATAACTGCTGCATGATTTCCTTGACCTTAGCTGTTGACAGGTTTCCAACTGTGAACTCACCAATGGCAAAAACATTACACTCAGTATTCTTTACCTGAAAGTGTAATCCACTTACAGCTTGCTTACTGTCCTTGGCAATCTGTACCAATCGTATATTTGCTCCGTTGAAAGGCACTCTCTTTTCAACAATCTCTTCTACCTTGCTTATTTCAAATAAGCCACCATTAACTAAAACCTTAACCATAATAAATCCTCCGTTTCGTGAGTTTAATTTTTTCGTGTGTTATCTATCACTCTGTTTGAAGTGAATTGCAAGTTATTTTTGAAATTTTTCCACAGAAAAATTTATAGGATACCCCAAGATTGGCTATTTTACAGGAAATTCCTCTGGATTTGACCTAGCCCACTCACCCAATCGATTGATTTCATTCAATACTTCAGACCAATCATCCTCGTACAACATTTCAATATTAGACCAAAGAATTTGTAATAACTTTCTTTTATCCTTAGCAGGGAACTCTCGCTTAGGTCGAAGCACGATAAGTTTTGTAATATCTAACTGTAAGGAATCATGGTCATAATCATACAGATTAATCAAAAATGTCATCAGAGTATTGACTCTCTCTCTAACAAATTTGTTATGTTCAATTTGCTTATACTTTTCAAGAATATCTGTAATATCTGCATCAAAACCCTGAGCCTGCCACCTTTCCTTGGCAAGCTCAAAGAAATGATTGCGTGAAACATCAATCAGAGCCATTCTGCATCACCCCTAAATGGACAACTACACCTGCAACAGTCAGCATTGAATAATACACTCTGACAAACTTAGCACTTTCATTTGGTGGAACAACAAACTCATCACAAGTGCTGCATATGACTGCATTGTTCATACCCTCAGCACGATAATACTTCGCTACCTTTAGGATTTCATCGTAATGCCTTGATGTGTTTAAAACCTCCCAATCCCTCACACGATTTTGCTCATCTCTGGTTTTAGGGAGCAACAGCACAAAAGAATTAGGATGCTTTTCAGCAATAGTGTTTAATAACATTTTTCAAGTCCTCCTTTCAGAAAAAGTCCCGACAATTCAGGGTTGTGGGGTATGTTAGCTCTAGCCTCAATTTCTGTAAAGATTGTCTTGAAATTATTCTTGAGAAGTTGCATGGACTATACAGTTATTTGCCTGACTACGAAAAAAGGGCAAAAAATTAGAGCCATCCGAAGATGACTCTGCCTTTTAACTCTGTATACATTATTCATTTCTTAACTGCATATAATAATCTCATACATTACTTTTGATGGCTTATAATCCATTGCAATATATCCTCCGCACCTATTTTGCCAGATGCCAAATCAAGGATGGTGTCACTCAGTTCTTTCTGTGTATATGATAGCTCATAACCATTTAATTCCAAGAACACTAACATTACATGTGTACCTAATCTTTTGTTTCCGTCAACCATAGGATGGTTCTTTACAATTCCAAAGCAAAGCTGTGCTGCTTTTGCCTGTATACTTGGATATAATTCTTCGTCTCCAAATGACTGAAAGGGATTAGCTAGTGCTGAATCCAACATACCATCATCACGAATGCCATCACCACCGCCAGTGGCTTCAATCAGTCGCTCATGAAGTAAAATGACCTGCTCTTTGCTTAATCTTATCATTTGGCAAGCACCTCATAAGCCTCCATATTCTGCTTGATAAGACGCTCTGATATAGCAAATACATCCTCTGTGGATGCTATTTTTTCCTGCTCCGCTTTGCTAAAGTCAATCACAAGATATCTTGGTACATTGTTTTTTAGGATAACTGCTGTGCCATGTTCGTCAACAACTCTGGCAACCTTTGAAAAATTCTGATTGGCTTCTGTTATAGAAATCATTGTATTTGTATCAACTGTCATAATATGCACCTCACTTTCATTTATATTATACGCATATTATAGGATAAATACAACCTATTTTTATAGCTACCCCATGAGCTTTTGGGAATAATTTCTTGACTTGAAAACTACACCAAAATACCAAGACAATCACATATTTCACATCTTCCTGAAAATACCTGTTATTCGACAACTACATACAAAAACCACAGGCAATCCACAGTTGATGTTTTAAAAATGCCATCTATGCTGGATACCTGCAAGAAATATTCATCGGCAGATAATAACCTTGATGTTTTATATGCTGCGTATGGGCAAAAGAAAAGGACTTGCCACACAGAAACAAGTCCCTTTCACATCTATATAAATTTATCAAGAGGGCTGATTTTCTCTTTTGCACCAGTCTTGAGCAGTATCTCGACTGCAATATCAAGATTGAATGCTTCCTCATTGTCCGATGTACTACTTAAGAACAAATTCAATGGCTTTGTTCTTCGCAAGTAATCCTTATCAACCTCTTTCACAATTCCACACAAATACATTGATACCTCTGCCATCATACAGTAAACTGCATCAATAGTGGATTGCTTAGGCTGTCGTTTGACTGCTCGCATCGGTGCGATAGCCTTAGACATATCTGCATCTTTGAACCATAGCAAATAGCCTTCTATCTTATTATTCATATTTAACTGGAGATATGATGTATCCAACTTTATATATTGAATATTCTCCTGCTGGACTAGGATATTAACTTCTCGTCCATATCTGTTCACTCCAGTTAAAATGAACTCTCCATCATCTGTTAGATGAAATCTCCATCTTTTTAATACATTCATATTGCATTACACCACCTTTGCTTCTTCAAAGAAGTGACGTACCCCAGACCATAAATAATCAAATTTATGTAATCCCAATGGGTCTTGGATACCTACATCTTCCAGTCTATACTCATCAAGCAATCCATCTCCACCCTGCTCCTCATAAATTGGCATTGCAAGGATATTGTGAATCTGCTCAATGCAATCTCCAAAAAAGTTGTATAACAACATAACTGGATTATTTTTTATCTGAGTAATTGCAAGATATGCAAAAACACTCATTTCTCCAATTGGAGTATACATCTTATCAGCATTTGACTGTACTTCAAAGACATCTACCCTGCTATTGTTAGTAGAAGCCTCTACATTCAGCTTTCTATTCGGCAACTGCAAAGATACAAATGCATTGGCTTTTCCTTGATGCTCTAATAACTCTGCAATTACAACTAGTCTAAGCCACTTTTCACAAGCATCTACTGCTGCGGTATAAAGTGACATAAGACTAATATCATTATTAGCATCATAACCATCTGTATAAACTGCCAGACTCTGTCCCTCTGTAAACTCTAAGACAGTTAAAGAATATCTTGCTGCCTCCTCTCTTACAAAATCTTCGATGTCTCCATTTGCCATAATTACCTGTGTTGCTTCTTCCATATTCAAAATCCTCCTGATATAAAAAAGTTGTTTGTTACTGCTGGAGATGACTGGCTATATGCGAATCATCTTTTTTACCAAAATGGAATCTTTATCTAGGATAATCCTATCTTGGTTTCCAGCTTATATTGTCAGCCTTCTACTGACATTTACTATGTTCCAACTTGAGTTGAATATTAAATATAAAAAAATCTTATGCTGCCAGAAGCTGTCTTTAATTATGAGACCCCTGCGTTTTTAATTTGAATGTCTATGTGAT
>CAVKUD010000062.1:0-13648 GCA_963659315.1 Senegalimassilia sp.
AAAAAAAAAAAAAACTGATAAAATATAAATTAGCTGTTTAGCTAATAAATATATAAGTGAGGAAAGCGAATGAAAAAAAGCAAAATGAAAGACAGATTCCGAAGGGGAATCGCAGCTGCACTGGCAGTTGTATTCGGATTCTCAGGCTTAAGTGCATCAAGTGTATTGGCAGATGATGCCACTTATGACGTTAATCCGCCGGTTATTGAGTCTGTGGAATTTATTCCATCAGCAGACCCTTTGACAACAAATGATTCAGTTACAATCAGGGTAAAGACATATGACGCAGAATCTGCGGTTAGAGATGTCTCTGCAAGTGTGATGTATGCCGATGAAAGTGGCACCTTAAGTATGTCAACAGAGGGTTACAGCCTGTACAGCACTGGTGAGGAAAACACATACGAGGCTACTGTACAGCTCTTAAAGCAGAGAAAGGGAGGAACCGTATGTCTGACAGGTGTATCTGCGGTAGACACAAATGGTAATAAGGCAAGTGCCGATGAGTTTATTTACAATGATGTAAGTAATAAGATTACCGCCTTAAGCAGCTTCAAAAACAAATTGAGTTTTACTGTAGGCGAGCCTGGTGCAACAGATATTAAGGTCTCATCTATCGGTCTGTACAAGGACAGCAGCTGCTCAGAGAGCGTAGAGGGACAGACACTGGAAGAAAATTCATGGTTTCATATAAATATGGTTGTGACAGACGATACAGGTGTTGACTCATTCTATGCCAGATTTGATGGCGAAGCAGGCACTGTAATCAATGATGTGACATTTTTTAAATCATATGACAGCTATGATGGTGTAGCCTATGTGTCATCATATAACTTAAATGGTCTGGATGAGGAAACCTTCCACCTGACACATATTTTTGCAAAGATGACAGATGGCTCTGTGGTTGATGTGACACCAGTAGATGGACTTAGCTATTCAAGCAAATGGGTTAAGATACAGTCCAGCAGCACTCCTGCACCATCAGAGGAAAGACCAGATTATGAGTCAATCAGCCTCAAGGTAAATGGTGAAGAGATTCAGCCAGAGCAGAGAGTATATCCAGGAACTGCAGTTGATGTGGAGGTGGTAATCAAGGACGGCAAGGCCTATGAAGATACAATCACTGCTGAATTTATGGTGGCATTAAAGGATAACAGCTCTATGAGGGAGGTTGATTTGACCAGAGCATCCTCAGACTCAAATGTGTATACAGGACAGTTTGAGGTTACAGAGGACACATACCCTACAGTATGGCAGTTAAGAGGTATAAAGTGGGCAAGCTCACATACTATCAGATATGATATCGGAGGATATTATTTTACAGTACAGCATGGTGAGGGCGGAACTCTCGTTCTTCCAACCTTTGATTTAAGCTTCAGTTTAAGATATCTTGAGGAAAATGACGGAGCAATCTCAGTCAGCTATTACAAATCCTTAGAGCTTAAAGACATACTTATGTTTTCTACAATTACAGCTGACCAGTTAGACTTAAGTGATGTTCCAACAAGCGTTGGCGGAGCAAATATCATTGGCTGGCATGTATATCAGTATACATGGGATGGAACTACAACAGTCAAGACAGATTTGGGAGCCTTGGAGGATTACAAGGTTACATCAAATCAGCACCTGTATCTGGCACCTGTATATGATAAGAAGCTTGTGACTGTACATTATCAGTACATGAAGGACGGAGCATTCTGTACAGACAATGTAGAGTACGCATATGGTCAGGACGAAGCTATAACAGATGATACAATAAACTCATACCTGGTCAAGGAAGGACAGGATGAGGCTGGTGTGCCTTTTGAAAAATGGCAGACAAGTGATACAGCAGAGCAGATTAATACCCAGCTCATAGATGGCCACGCAGATGTCTATGTAAATGCATGCTACACAGGCAAAGAGATGGTTGTAGTCACATACGACAGAGGTACATTGGATTATGATGGCTATGAGGAGGCAAGTCTGGTAGATACAGGGCTTACAGATGAGCAGCTGGCTGAGCAGTTTAAGACTCCTAAGAAAAATCCATATGAGGGAATTGACTTAAACGGAGCAGTAAAATTAAATACATGGAACAATGAGTGGGTAGAGAGATATGATAATATAGACCGTATCTTATACACAGCTGATTTCACAAACTGTGTTGCACAGCTTATAGTAAGCTCTGACAGTAAGACAGAAAGCTACTATATGGGCTTTGATGAAGGTGCAAGCTTTACCATCCCGACTGAAATGGGCAATTTCAAGGACATTAAATGGGAGCAGAAGGGAAGCTGGACTGGAAGCGGCAAGGACACCTACGAGGATATCGATGGAAGCGAGACCTATACTGCTGTTAAGCTTATGATGTTTTATGGAAAGGGCACATATGTAAAGCCAGTATCAGGAGATACAACAGATGGCAGCTCATCAGATGGTGCTTCATCAGGAGATACAACTACAACAACTACAACAACAGGAACTACAACAGCCAGCTCATCAGGAACAGGCTCAACAGAGTATGTTCCAGTTAAGATGACAACAGAAAAGATTGCTTCAGAGGTAAATGCCATAACAGAAGCTGTCAAGGCTGGCAATAAGACAATTACAATCTCAATGGATGGAGCAACTGTTGTTCCTACAGCTATTTTAGAGGCTGCAAAGGGCAAAGACATTGATGTAGTGCTTGATATGGGTACTTACGCATGGACAATCAATGGCAAGGATATCAAGTCTGCAAGCTTAAAGGATGTGGACTTAAAGGTCAACTTTGATACAAATGCAGTACCAGAGAATCTCATTTCATCACTTGCAGGCTCAAATCCTACAAAGCAGATTTCACTTGCCTACAATGGTGATTTTGGATTTACAGCAAGCTTAAGCTTTAATATAGGAAGCCAGTATCAGGGCAAATACGGCAATCTGTACTACTATGATTCTAACGGCAAATTAGTATTTATGAATGCTGGAAAAATCACAGAGGATGGAACAGTAAGCTTAAAGTTCTCACATGCATCAGACTATGTGGTTGTCATAAATGAAAAGAGTATGGCAGCATCAGCTCCGATAACAGGTGATAACACAGCGATATTTGGCTGGATAGCACTTATTCTTGCAGGCGCAGCCATTCTGTTAATTGCATACAGAAAGAAAGCAGCAAGATAATTATATAAAATTCAGGGCAGGGCATCGAAAGATGTCCTGTTTTTTGTATGCCTTAGTATGCAGAAAAGCTGCCAGTGGCAGGTTTTCTGTATGTGGGGAATTTATTTAGCTATAGAGAAAATTTATAACTAGTTAGCATTTTTTCGTAACCCCAATTTCATTTACAAAAATAAGTGCATATGGTAGTATTTTTATATTCTATTAATCATATTAAGATAGTGGGAATTAAAAGAGGTGAAGATATGGCAAAGGTAGCAAAACAGTTAACAGAGTTAATCGGACATACACCACTGCTTGAGCTTTCAAACTATGAGAAGGAGTTTGAGCTGGGAGCAAGGGTGATTGCAAAGCTTGAATACTTTAATCCACTGGGAAGTGTGAAGGACAGAGTAGCAGCTGCCATGATAGAGCAGGGGATAAAGGATGGCAAGATAAATCAGGAGACCATAATCATAGAGCCGACCAGTGGAAACACAGGTATAGGTCTTGCTTTTGTAGCGGCAGCAAAGGGACTTCATCTAATCCTTATCATGCCAGACACCATGAGTGTTGAGAGAAGAAAAATTGTCACAGCCCTTGGCGCAGAAATCCGCCTCACACCTGGAAGAGAGGGCATGAGGGGCGCAATCGAGGAAGCCCAGAGGCTTGAGAGAGAATATGGCAATGTATTTATCCCACAGCAGTTTGAAAATGAAGCAAATCCAAAAATCCATGAGGTCACAACAGCAGAGGAAATCTGGGAGGACATGGACGGAAATGTGGATATATTTGTATCATCTGTAGGAACAGGTGGAACAATCACCGGCACAGGACTGGGACTTAGAAAGAAAAATCCTGATGTAAAGATAGTTGCAGTGGAGCCAAAAAGCTCTCCTGTTTTATCAGGAGGAAAGCCTGGACCCCACAAGATACAGGGAATAGGAGCAGGCTTCATACCAAAAGTCATGCGCATGGATATAGTGGACGAAGTGATTGCAGTCGAAAATGATGATGCCTTTGACAAGGCAAGGGCAGTGGCAAAAAGCGATGGACTTTTAGTGGGTATCTCATCAGGAGCAGCCATATATGCAGCCACAGAGCTTGCAAAGAGACCAGAGAACAAGGGTAAAAACATAGTGGTGCTTTTACCAGATACAGGAGAGCGTTACTTATCAACCCAGTTATTTGAAGTGTAATATGTCAGCTTAAATATGGGCGCATAAATGTGATGAACACAAAGGTATCACAAAGGGCTGTATATGTAAGTCTGAGACAGGGAATGCAGTTATGAAAAAAAGGAAAATAATGACAGCGTGCTTGTTGGCAGCGGCACTCCTCACAGGCTGTGGAGGAAAGCGTGATGACGGAAGCATTACAATCACAAATGTGTCCTATGACCCGACAAGAGAATTTTATGAGAAATACAACCAGATATTTGAGACATATTATGAGGACAAATACGGTGAGTCGGTGAAGGTAATCCAGTCCCATGGAGGCTCAGGCTCTCAGGCTCGTTCGGTGGTGGAGGGCTGTAATGCAGATGTGGTAACCCTTGCTCTTGAGCATGATATAGACCTGATACAAAACACAGGGCTTATTGACGAGGGCTGGATAGATGAATTTCCACAGGACTCATCACCCTATACTTCAACCATAGTTTTTCTTGTGAGAAAGGGCAATCCCAAGGGAATAAAGGATTGGGATGATTTGGTCAAGGATGGGGTAGAGGTAATCACACCAGACCCAAAGAGCAGCGGAGGAGCCTGCTGGAACTTTCTGGCAGCCTTAAGCTATGCAGAGACAAATTATACTGAGACTGATGACCAGAAGGAATTTATGAGAAAGCTGTATGAAAATGTGCTTGTCATGGATTCGGGAGCAAGGGGAGCCACGACTACCTTTGTGGAAAATGGTCAGGGAGATGTGCTGATAGCATGGGAAAATGAAGCCATAACCACACTGGAATCCTATCCAGATGAGTATGAGCTTATAAATCCATCCGTCAGCATACTGGCACAGCCAAGTGTGGCGATTGTGGATGACAATGCCAGAAGCAATAAGACAGAGGAGGTCTGCAGCGAATATCTGAATTATCTCTACAGTGATGATGCACAGAGACTTATAGGAGAGAGCGGTTACAGACCGACAAATGAAAAAATATTAGAGGAATTTTCGGACAAATTTGATTTAGACATAGAGCTTTGGACAATAGATGATTTTGGTGGATGGGACGAAGCCTATAAGACATATTTTGATGATGGAGCAATGTTTGATGAAATCTATGGCGGCTAAGAGCAGAAAAAAAGTAAATACAAAGGTTATACCCGGCTACCATCTCTCGATGGGAATAGTCATCACCATGCTCTCAGTCATTGTACTGATTCCATTGGCATCGGTGCTGGTCTACTCACTTAAGATTTCACCAAGTGAATTCTGGCAGCTCATCCTAAAGGAAAATGTGAGAAACGCCTTTATAACCAGTATCACAAGCTCGTTTATAGCAGCAATTATCAATGTGGTCTTTGGACTGATTGTGGCATGGACCCTTGTAAAATACGAATTTCCAGGCAAGTGGCTCTTAGACGGGTTAATCGAATTGCCCTTTGCCCTGCCCACAGCGGTAGCAGGAATCACCCTGTCAAAGCTCTATTCCACAAACGGATTTTTTGGAAGAGGCTTATCCAAAATTGGAATAAATGTGGCATACACCCAGACAGGAATAATCGTAGCCCTGGTATTTGTAGGACTGCCATTTGTCATAAGGGCAGTGCAGCCAATCCTTGAAAAAATGGATAGCCAATATGAGGAAGCCGCCTTTATGTTAGGCGCAAGTCCAAGGATAACATTTTTCAGGGTAATCCTCCCAGAGCTTCGTCCAGCCCTCCTTACAGGCTTTGGTCTGGCATTTGCCAGAGGAATCGGTGAATATGGAAGCGTAATATACATATCAGGCAATAGCGCAAAGAACAAGACCCAGGTAGTATCCTATGTGATAATGCAAAAACTAAGTTACATAGATTATGCCAGCGCCACGGTGATTGCATTAGTGATGTTAGTCATATCATTCTTGGTTCTGTTGTTTGTAAACATAGTCCAAGTGAGACAATCCAGAAGGACTAATCTCGGAGCATAGACAATCGGTTATCGTATCTCGATATTCCGAGCCACACCTGCAAGAAAGGAGCCAAGGATGGAAGAACAGCAAAAACTAGAAAAAAGCAAAACCCGCACCAAGCTATGCCTGATTACAATCACAGTCCTTTTCCTTGTAATCATGCTTGTAGTCCCCCTAATCTCTGTAATGGCAAGCGCCCTGAAAGAGGGCATAGGCTTCTACCTCAAAGCCATCTCAACAGAGTATGTGTTGTCGGCCCTAAAGGTCACACTGATAGCCACCACCATAGCAGTCCTTGTAAATACCTTCTTTGGAATATGGGCAGCCTGGCTTTTGACCAGATTTTCATTTAAGGGCAAGCAGATACTGGCAACCATCATAGATATACCATTTTCAATATCGCCTGTAATCGTAGGTCTGGCATATCTCATGACCTTCGGACGATTGGGCTGGCTTTATCCGGCAATCAGGGCGATAAATGATTTCTTTGGAACAAACATAAGAATCACATTTGCAGTGCCAGGAGTGGTGCTTGCAACGATTTTTGTCACATTTCCATTTGTATCGAGAGAGATTATTCCAGTCCTAAATGCCCAGGGCAAGGACGAGGAAGAAGCAGCGGCACTTATGGGAGCCAGTGGCTTTACGATTTTTAGAAAGATAACACTTCCTCAGATGAAATGGGGACTCATATATGGAATTATCCTGTGTACAGCAAGAGCACTTGGAGAGTTTGGCGCAGTAAATGCCTTGTCAAAGACAAGAGGTGAGACCTTCACCCTGCCACTAGAAATCGATGCATTGTACATGTCAGGCACAGACAGCTCCATAACAGCTGCCTTTGCAGTATCATCAATACTTGTAATTATTGCACTTATTATTCTTTTTGCCAGAAATATAGTGGAGAGACGTCAAAGGAGATAGGCATATGTATGTTGAAATGAAAAATATATACAAAAAATATGGTGACTTCGTTGCCTCAAATAATGTGAGCTTTGGCGTTGAGAAAGGAAAGCTTGTGGCACTTCTGGGACCATCTGGAAGTGGCAAGACCACCCTGCTTAGGATGATTGCAGGGCTTGAGACACCAAACTCTGGTGACATATACATAGACGGCAAGAGGGTAAATGATATTCCTGCGGCAAAGCGGGGCATAGGCTTTGTATTCCAGAATTATGCGCTTTTCCGCTATATGACGGTGTATGAAAACGTAGCCTTTGGACTGGAGCTTCAGAAGATGCCTAAAAAGCAGATAAGGGAAAGAGTTGAAAAGCTCCTTGAGATGACAGGCTTATCTGAGATGGGAAACCGCTATCCTAACCAGCTGTCAGGAGGACAGAGGCAGAGGGTTGCATTTGCAAGAGCACTGGCACCTAATCCACAGGTACTGCTTTTAGATGAACCATTTGCGGCGATAGATGCAAAGGTAAGAGGAGAGCTTCGCATATGGTTAAAGGAGCTTGTGGAAAAGCTTGGCATCACCAGCATTTTCGTGACCCATGACCAGGATGAGGCGGTGGAAGTCGCAGATGAAATCATAATCACAAACCATGGCACCATAGAGCAGATGGGCACACCCCTTCAGATATATAAGGCACCAGATACCCCGTTTGTGGCACAGTTCATAGGACATTCCACAATAGTTGAGGACTACGACAGGCTAAAGGGCTTTGAGCTGGTTGAAAATGCCAAGAGGGCTGTCATAAGACCGGAGTTTATAAAGATTTCAAAGAGCGGCAACCTAAACAGATTTATGTCGGCAGCCGAGGAAGGCATTGTGACAGATGTGGTTTTCAGAGGAAACAGGGTGGATGTCACTGTAAACATAAATGGAATTGAGGTCACAGGAGAACGTTCACTGGAAAAGGATATGGTCAGCGTAGGTGAAAGAGTGCATGTGCTCATATACAGGCTCTATATATTTGACGAGCAGAGGACTTATCTCGTGGAAAACAGTGCAATGCAGGTGGATGATGTATTTTATATATAATTTACGCAGCATACACAGAAAATTGAGCCAATCAGGATATAATTTAATTGCCTGAATATGCAAACAAAGCTTAAAACTGTTGTAAACGGCAGGCAGGCTTGTAATTGTATAGATACATAAAGGAGACAGAGATGAAGATTGAGAACAAAAAGGTTTTACACACGGATGTCCTCATAATTGGAGGCGGAACTGCTGGATGCTACGCAGCCCTTACAATCCGTGAAAAATCAGCTTACTCCATCGTAATTGCAGAGAAAGCCAATATCAAAAGAAGTGGCTGCCTTGCAGCAGGAGTAAATGCCATAAACGCATATATAGTAAAGGGTAGAAAGCCACAGGACTATGTGGATTATGCTAAAAAGGATGCCGATGGCATAGTTAGGGGAGACTTACTCCTCACCATGTCAGAGGGCTTAAACAGAGTTACGGAAAAAATGGAAAAGCTGGGACTTGTCATTTTAAAGGACGAAAATGGTGAGTATGTGGCAAGAGGCAACCGTAACATCAAGATAAACGGAGAAAACATCAAGCCTATTCTGGCAGCAGCAGTTGAGGCACTGCCAGATGTGACTGTTTTAAATCGTATAAATATCACAGACTATATAGTTGAGGATAATACTATAAAGGGTGCATATGGATTTTCTATTTCAGAGAATACAGCATATGAGATAAGAGCAAAAAAAGTCATCTGTGCGACAGGAGGAGCCGCAGGACTCTACAGACCTAATAATCCAGGCTTTTCAAGGCATAAGATGTGGTATCCGCCTTTTAACACAGGGGCTGGATATGCCATGGGCATAAAGAGCGGAGCCGAGATGACCACATTTGAGATGAGATTTATCGCCCTAAGATGCAAGGACACCATAGCACCGACAGGCACCATAGCCCAGGGAGTCGGGGCAAAGCAGATTAACTCATTCGGTGAGGTCTATGAGGATAAATATGGACTTACCACATCCCAGAGGGTGTATGGAACAGTGATGGAAAATCTTGAGGGCAGAGGACCTTGTTATCTGAGAACAGAGGGCATATCAGAGGCACAGGATGAGTCGCTTAGAAAGGCATACTTAAATATGGCACCGAGCCAGACACTGAAATGGGTTGAGGCTGAAAAAAATCCAAGTGAACAGAATGTGGAGATAGAGGGCACCGAGCCATATATCGTAGGCGGCCACACAGCAAGCGGCTACTGGGTAGATACCAACAGACAGACCACAATCCATGGACTTTACGCCGCAGGAGATGTGGCAGGCGGCTGCCCACAGAAGTATGTGACAGGTGCCATGGTAGAGGGAGAAATCGCTGCCATAGATATTGTGAAGCACTTGGATGAGGAAGCGAATGATAATGCTTATGGAAAACAAACCTCAGACTTCGAGCAGAAAATCGCCGAGTACAACCACTTCCTTGAGGCAAAGAAAGAGCAGTTTAGCACAGAAGCAATCGAGGAAGCCATGCAGAAGGTCATGGATAACTACGCAGGAGGAATCTCCACACACTATCAGTTCAATGGTAAGCAGCTTGCTCTGGCAGATGAAAAAATCAGACAGCTTATTGAGCTGACAGATGGGCTTAATGCCGCAGACATGCACGAGCTGATGTTTGTATATGAGCTAAAGGAGAGACTTTTAGTCTGCCTGTCAGTTATCGCCCACCTCAAAGCGAGAAAAGAGACCAGATGGCACAGCTTTGCAGAAAATCTTGACTATCCTGACAAGAGCGATGAGTGGCTTAAATATGTGAACTCAAGGCTGGTTGACGGTCAGATACAGATAATATACAGAGATTTAGTAGAGGAGGGAGCACATTATGAGCATAATGATTGATAAACAAAAATGTAAGGGCTGTGGAATGTGTACAGATGTGTGTCCTGGAAGCCTCATATATCAGGACGGGGACAAAAAAGCCTACATTAAATATCCAAAGGACTGCTGGGGCTGTGCTTCCTGTATCAAGGAATGTCATTTCGGAGCCATAGGATTTTTCCTGGGAGCGGACATAGGCGGAAGAGGAAGTGTGATGACGGTTAAATCAGAGCCTGACACCCTGACATGGAACATAGAAAAACGTGATGGTCAGACAGAGAGCATCATTATTAATAAAAAGGAAGCAAACAAATATTAGAAAAGGATGGTAGAAAAAATGAGTGAATTATCACATCTCGATGAACTCGAGGCAGAAGCAATATATATAATCCGTGAAGTGGTGGCTGAGTGCGAGAAGCCAGTTATGCTTTACTCAATCGGAAAGGACAGCTCGGTAATGCTTCATCTTGCTATGAAGGCATTCTATCCGGAGAAGCCGCCATTTCCATTTTTACATGTAAACACAACCTGGAAATTCAAGGAAATGATAGAGTTCCGTGACAGGGTTGCAAAGGAAAAGGGTATAGAGATGCTTGAGTATATCAATGAGGAGGGCGTGAAGCAGGGAATCAATCCATTTGACCACGGCTCAGCCTATACAGACATCATGAAAACCCAGGCGCTTAAGCAGGCACTTGACAAGTATGGATTTACAGCAGCCTTTGGCGGTGGCAGACGAGACGAGGAAAAATCCAGAGCCAAGGAGAGAATCTTCTCATTCAGAAATGAAAACCACGCATGGGATCCTAAAAACCAGCGTCCTGAGATGTGGAAGCTCTACAATTCCAAAATCCAGAAAGGACAGGAGGTCAGGGTATTCCCACTTTCCAACTGGACAGAGAAGGACATCTGGCAGTACATAAAGAGAGAAAATATTGAGATACCATCACTTTATTTTGCAAAGGAAAGACCTGTTGTATACAGGGATGGCAATATTATCATGGTGGATGATGACAGAATGAAGCTTCGCCCAGGAGAGGAAATCCAGTACAAGAGTGTGCGTTTCAGGACACTGGGCTGTTATCCTTTAACTGGTGGATGCGAGTCAACAGCAGCCACACTTGATGAAATCATAGAGGAGACACTGAGCGCTGTATCATCAGAGCGTACAACACGAGTAATCGACAATGAAGCAGCAGGCAGCATGGAAAGAAGAAAGAGAGAGGGATATTTCTAAAATGAGCGGATTATTAAAATTTATCACATGCGGTAGTGTGGATGATGGAAAATCAACATTGATTGGACATATATTATATGATTCAAAGCTTCTCTACGCAGACCAGGAGAAGGCTCTTGAGTTAGACAGCAAGGTAGGAAGCAGGGGCGGAGCTATTGATTATTCACTGCTCCTTGACGGACTTATGGCAGAGAGAGAGCAGGGAATCACCATTGATGCAGCCTACCGTTATTTTACAACAGACAAGAGAAGCTTTATTGTGGCAGATACGCCAGGTCACGAGGAGTACACCAGAAACATGGCAGTAGGAGCATCCTTTGCAGACCTTGCAGTAATCCTTATTGATGCAAAGCAGGGTGTTTTAGTACAGACCAGAAGACATGCCAGAATATGTGCCCTTATGGGAATCAGATACTTTGTATTTGCAGTAAACAAGATGGATTTAGTGGGCTATGATGAGAAGCGTTTTAACGAAATCACCAGACAGATTGAGGAGCTGACAAAGGAGCTTTCACTTGAAAATATCCAGATTATCCCAGTATCAGCTACAGAGGGAGACAATGTCACAAAGAAATCTGAAAACATACCATGGTATGCAGGACCAGCCCTCCTCCCATACCTTGAGGATATAGATATATCTGACAATAAAGAGACAGGCTTTTATATGCCAGTACAGAGGGTCTGCCGTCCAGACCATACCTTTAGAGGTTTTCAGGGACAGATTGAGGCAGGAAGCATCAAGGTTGGTGATACAATCACAACACTTCCAAGCAATGAGACAGCCCATGTAAAGAGCATACATATCGGCGACAAGGAAGCAGATACAGCCTCAAAGGGACAGCCAGTTACAATCCAGCTTGACAGGGAAGTGGATGTATCAAGAGGCTACGTGCTCTCAGATGGAACAGGCGTGCAGGCAGTATCATCAATCACAGCAACCCTGCTCTGGATGGATGATGATGAGCTGTTTAAGGGCAAGAACTTCTTCTTTAAGCTTGGTACCAAGACAATCCCAGGAATTGTCACAAGCATAGAGTACGCCATTGATGTAAATACAGGAGACAAAACCAAGACAGAGACCCTGCGCAAAAACGAAATCGCAGTATGCAAAATATCCTTTGCGGATAAAATCGTCTGTGACCTGTTCAAAAACCACAGAACCCTGGGCGAGTTTATCCTGATTGACAGGGTGACAGACATGACATCAGCCTGTGGCGTAGTAGAGGAGCTTCATACAGAGGAAAACGGACTCTACGAGGGCAGAATCGATAGAAATGTAAGAGCTGCAATCAAGGGACAGAAAGCCATCACAGCAGTATTTGTAGATGGAGTCGATGGAGTAAACAGAGGCTTTGTAGAGGACGTAGAAAAAGCCTTAAATATAGATGGCAGACACACTTACCTCTATGCTCCAAAGGAAGGCGAGGATTTTGAAAATGTAGTCAAGCACCTGAACAGGGCAGGAATAGTAGTGCTTCTGCTTATCAGTGAGAAACAGCAGAAAATCCTGTCAGGAGATAATGTATCATTTACAACAGACTGGAATAAGGATGGAAAGAGCGTGGAGACCGCAGCGGAGTATATCAAGAAGCAGTCTGTGTATGATGGAGTTATTGTGAATTCGTTTGAGTATATTTAGAAAAAATCAACTATTCGGAATTTGAGGATAGTTCAAAAGGAACGGTCAGGTCATAAACTGTAATAAGCTTCCCACATTTAGCATGTGATTAAATCATGCCTAAATGTGGGAAGTTTGGGTTTACGGGAACAAATCCATAATCACAATTTTAAACCTATCGAATTCGATAGGTTTGGACTTACTAATCGTTGACGATATTTGCTGAATAGTGTAGTCTGAAATTAATAAAATGCTTATTTTGAAGGTTGAATAATGTATGAGGAGGTACTGCATTAATGCAATATGATTGGATAGATTTTTACACAGAATTTGCGACTAAACTACTGTCTTTCAAAGATGATAGAAAAACACTTATTCAGAAAATAAAAGCGGTGTACGCAGTTGCAGGGATTAATGTACCGAAGCTTGAAAGTGGTGATGAGATTATTGATATTGACCCGTTTACTATATTTGGTACTTTCAATAAGGGGATAAAGGATATTAACAGAATAGCTATTCTTGGTGGAATAGCTACAGAGTTTGGAATTTCTGCAAAGATACCGAGTGGGTTTGATGGAATTCCAGTACTTAATCCTCTTCAAGCTACATTTTATGGATTTAAGGATGATAGAAAATCAGATGATATTGATAACCTGTGGAGTCTGTTTGAAATGGCACTTGCACTTGCTGACAATGATACAGAGGAAAAACGTCAGAGATTTTCTGAGGTTTATGACAAGGTACATGACCAGTATTGCAT
>CAVKUD010000063.1:0-13315 GCA_963659315.1 Senegalimassilia sp.
GACACACCGTAGCCATGACGGGAGACGGTGTCAACGATATTCTTGCCATGAAGGACGCAGACTGCAGTGTAGCCATGGCTTCGGGAAGTGAGGCAGCAGCCCAGGCGGCACAGGTAGTACTCTTGGATTCTGATTTTGTGCATATGCCAGATGTGGTGTATGAGGGACGCCGAGTGGTAAATAATATTGAGCGTTCAGCCAGCCTCTTTCTGGTAAAAAATATATTTTCACTATTGTTGGCGCTGTTTTCGGTTATCTCCATGTTTACCTACCCATTGGAACCATCGCAGATATCGCTTATCAGCATGTTTACAATAGGACTTCCGGGCTTTCTCTTAGCTATGGAGCCTAATAAGGAGAGAATCAAGGGACATTTCCTGACAAATGTCATGCTAAAGGCTCTGCCAGGCGGACTCACGGACGTAATCGCCATTGGAGCGCTGGTTGTATGTGGAGCAGTCTTCTCAATACCAGAGGAAAGCATAGGTACAATAGCAACTATGGTGTTGTCGGTTGTAGGATTTATGATTTTGTTTAAAATCAGCGAGCCATTAAACACCATGAAATATGTGGTAATCGGTATAAATGTTGTGGGATTTGTGTTGTGCGTATACTTCTTTAAGGACTTGTTTGCACTGACCAGCCTATCAAGCATATGTATTCTCCTCATGATTGTGTTTGGATTTGCAGCAGAATCGTTGTTCAGGAACCTCACAGTTTTGGAGGAGAAGCTGAGAAGTTTTTACAAGAGTCGGGTTAGGAAAAAGAAATAATTAAATGAAATAAGTAAATGAGGCAGAGAGCTTTATCGTATGTTGCGATGGCTTCCTGCCTCTTTTGTTATGAAACACAATTTTCCTTGTAGTTTGTGCCCCACTCCTTCATGGCATCAAGTATGGGTCTCATCGATTCCCCCACATCGCTTAAGGCATATTCCACACGAGGTGGAACCTCAGCATAGACAGTACGGGTTATAAGTCCGTCCTCCTCCATAGACCGCAGGGAATCGGTCAACACCTTCTGGCTGATGCCGTCCAGACTTTTCTTTAACTCATTAAATCTCCATGGTCGGTCGAGGAGATTTCTCATAATTAGTAATTTCCATTTGCTTCCAATCAACTGTACTGTTGTGGCAACAGGACATTCTGGTAATTCATCCTTTGTCAGCATAGGCGCCCTCCTTTATATATCCAATAGTTTAAAATATGATGTAGGTTTCAATTTGAGTGTAACATAATATGAGAAACCTGACCAGAGGTTACAAAAAGGTAACTATGTAATAAAAAAGTGCGTACTTTTTTCCAGAACAAAACCTTGCTACTATAATCCTGCAAGAGGGCACAAGCCCACAAATCACAATACAGGAGGTAAGTATTATGGCATTATCAAACATTTTCGGATGGAACAACAAGAAAGAGGCAGCTACAAGCTCAGCCTGCGGAACAGCATGTGGAGCATGTGACAAGCCAGAAGAGAAACCAGCAGCATGCGGAGCAAGTGACAAACCAGAGGAGAAACCAGCGGCATGTGGAACAGCCTGTGGCGCATAAGGTCCAGTGGACGTTAGCTTTGCGCCGACCGAAGCGGAGCGTAGAAGCAGATGACAAGTAAGAAATCATAGGAGGAGCGGATAGGATGAGTCAGTATTTTTCATTTCAATGGCACATCACAGACGAATGTGACCAGAGATGCAAGCATTGTTATATTTTTTCAGGAGAGGGCTGCAAAGACCTAAAGAGCATGACCTGGAAACAGATGCAGGAGGTGGTTGCAAATTGTGAGGACTTTTGCAAGGTCTACAACAGAGTACCATACTTCTACATCACTGGTGGAGATCCTATCCTTCATCCGGATTTCTGGAAGCTTATGGTATTACTAAAGTCAAAAAACATACCATTCACACTGATGGGCAACCCCTTTCATCTTGATGACCAGATATGCAGGATGTTAAAGGTGTGTGGCTGCGAGAAGTATCAGATGTCATTGGACGGAATGAGGGAGACACACGACTGGTTCAGAAAACCGGGAAGCTTTGATTTGACACTGGAAAAGATAGAGTGCCTGAATCGGGCTGGAATCAAAAGCGTGATAATGAGCACGGTATCCAAGACAAATATGCAGGAGATACCAGATATTATAGATGAAGTAGTGAAAGCGAATGTAAGGGTATTTGCATTTTCCCGCTACGTGCCGACAGGCGGAGAGGTGGACACAAGCATGACACCGCAGGAGTACAGGAGCCTGCTTGAGACCTGTGACGCCAAATTCAAGGCATACGAGGCGGCTGGATGCAAGACCTATTTTAATAAAAAAGACCACCTGTGGACTCTGTACGAGTACGAGACAGGCGAGTTTAAACTGCCAGAAAAGGCAGATGAGGGCATGATTTATGGAGGCTGTAACTGTGGCAATTGCCATATCACCATAGCGTCAAACGGTGACATTATGGCGTGCAGACGAGTGACAAACAGCAGGGTGGCCAATATATTTGAGGACAGGCTGGCAGACGTATGGATTTGCCAGATGGAAAAATACAGGGATTACGATAAATTCAGCAAGTGCAGTAAATGCGAGCTTAAGGCATGGTGCAGGGGCTGTCCTGCTGTGGCGAATGGTACTACGGGAGACTTCTATGGAGCAGACCCGCAGTGCTGGAAGGAGAAAAATGATATTACAGGGGAGGGATTAGGATGAGGCTAATGGATATTATCAAGTCAAGACACTCCATCAGAAAATACACCGACAGGCAGATAAGCAGAACTGACCTTGAAACCATCCTTGAAGCAGGAAATTATGCTCCAAACGCAGGCGGTGGGCAGAGAAGCATGATGGTTGCAGTCCATAACAGGGAGCTTGCCACCCATGTAGGCAGGCTTAATATGACGAAGTTTGACAGGACTAACCTGGCGGGAAGCTATGTATCAAAGGAACAGCCAAGCATCATAGACAACCCAGGCATAAAAAATGGATTTTATGACGCACCTACAGTAATATGTGTATTTTGTCAGGACAATTTTCTATTTAAGACAGCAGATGCGTTCTGCATGATGGAAAATATGATTTTGCAGGCAACAGAGCTTGGCATCGCATCCTGCATTATCTCAAGAGGTGCAGAGACTTTTGACTCAGAGGAAGGACAAAGTCTTATGAGAGAGTGGGGCGTGCCAGAGGGCTATGCCTGTCAGGGCTTTGTAATCCTTGGCTATATTGATGGGGTACAGCCCCACAGCAAGCCGAGAAAACCGGGGCGCATAAAAATAATAGAGTAGGCATCCAGCATAAAAATGTGTAAGATAAATTAGGAGGAAACATGGATTTAGCAACATGCTTAAAGAAAATGGAGCTGGTAGGTGTGCTCGCCTTTGCCACAGTTGACAGTCAGGGCGCACCCCAGATTAGAAATATAAGTGCGATTCATTACGAGGAGAATGCACTCTACTTTTTTACAGCCAGGGGCAAGAATTTCTGCAGGGAGCTTACGGAGGATGGCAGAGTCCAGATACTAGCCTACACAAAATACAAGGAGATGATACGTCTCTCCGGCAAGGCTTATGCAGTGGAGGATGAAGACCAGAAGAAATGGACTGACATAATCTTTGAGGAGCAGCCCTATCTGGCAAATGTATATCCGGGCGACACAAGGGATATAGGCATTATTTTCTGCATAGATGAGGGCGAAGTCGAGTACTTCAATCTGGGAGTAAATCCGATATTCAGGGAGACCTACAGCCTTGGAAATGCACCAGTTCACAAAAAAGGCTATGTCATCACAGACGCATGTATAGGCTGTGGAGCCTGTCAGTCAATGTGTCCACAGAGATGCATTGAGGAGGGAACCCCATATAAGATAGAGCAGGAGCATTGTCTCCACTGTGGAAGCTGTTTTGAGAACTGCCCAGTGGGAGCGATTGAGCGCAGTTGAGAACAGGAGGAAAGTATGACGCAGGAAGAAAGACGCATATATTTAATCAAAGAATTGATAAAGGAACATCCACGCTATGCAGGCATTGAGATACCGAAAGACGTAGACGGGCAAAAGCGTCTCCTGCGCTCTCTCATGAATGTCCGCCTGGCAGCCCCTGTGGATAAGGAGTTTTTACAAATACAGGATGAATATCTACAGCAGGCAAATGAGGAAAAGGGCATAGTGCATATCGAAGATATGACAGAAGTCCAGCCAGATTTCTATATCTGGAAGGGTGACATCACAAGACTGGGCGTGGGCGCAATCGTAAATGCAGCAAACAGTGGCATGACAGGCTGTTATCAGCCCTGCCACAACTGTATAGATAATTGTGTACACACCTTTGCAGGCATAGAGCTGAGGAATTTTTGTGATGACATGATGCAGGAGCAGGGCTATGAGGAGCCCACAGGACAGGCAAAGCTGACACCTGCATACAATCTGCCCTGCGAGTATGTAATACACACAGTTGGACCTATCGTCCGTGGAAAACTCACCCGCAGGGACGAAGAATTGTTGAAATCCTGCTATGAAGCCTGCCTAAAGCTTGCAGACCAGAATGGTATAAAAAGTATAGCCTTTTGCTGCATCTCCACAGGAGTATTCTGTTTTCCAAATCATAGGGCGGCGGAGCTTGCGGTTCAGACAGTAAGAGACTATAAGAGACAAAACGACTCAGATATAAAGGTGATTTTTAATGTTTTTAAAGACGAGGACGAGAGAATCTACAATGAATTACTCAGATAAAATTGCAAAACTAAGTGAAAAAATAGAAGAAGCGGATGCCATAGTAATAGGCGCAGGAGCAGGACTCTCCACAGCAGCAGGCTTTGTATACAGCGGTGCGAGGTTTGATGAATATTTTTCTGATTTTAAGGAAAAGTACGGTTTTAACGACATGTATTCAGGAGGCTTTTGTAATTATAAGACGCTTGAGGAGTACTGGGGCTACTGGTGCAGATATATTTATCTAAACAGGTACATGGCACCGCCGACCAGCCTCTATGAGGATTTATACCGCCTGGTAAAGGACAAGGACTATTTTGTACTCACAACAAATGTAGACCACTGCTTTCAGAGGGCGGGCTTTGACAAAAATAAAATGTTTTACACACAGGGAGATTTTGGCTTGTTTCAGTGCAGCAAGCCTTGCCATAATTTAACCTACGACAATGAAGAAATCATAAGGGAAATGGTGCTAAGCCAGGGCTTTGAGATAGAAGCAGGCAGGCTGATAAAGCCAGCCAATGTAAATCTAAAGATGACAGTGCCGACAGAGATGATTCCCAAATGCCCGAAGTGTGGCAGACCAATGAGCATGAACCTGAGAGCAGATGATACTTTCGTGGAGGATGCAGGCTGGGAAAAGGCAGCAGATAACTACGAAGAATTCATGCGGATGCACATACGCAAGAAAATCGTATTTCTGGAATTAGGAGTAGGCTATAACACCCCAGGCATTATAAAATACAATTTCTGGCGGTATGCCCGCACATGGCAGCAGGCGTATTATGTCTGCATAAATAAGGGAGAAGCTTATCTGCCGACGGAGATTGCAGATAAAGGAATCGCTCTGGATGGAGATATTGCCAATGTGCTTGAAGCATTAGAGCAAAAATCGAACTTCCACAAAACCTAAAACCAATCGGAGGGCGTACAGTTGTTTCCCAGAAAACAATATGAACTGCAACGGGCTTCCAGCCACCTGCGAAATGGAAATAATATAACAAATTTCCATAACCTATCCGCAATTAAGTCCCGTTGCTGACTTCATATTTTTTCTGGGAAATACACTGTACACCCTCCGATTTTCATAGCCTGAATAGGAAGTTCGATTTCCACAACCTAAAAGCATCTATTCCCAATCTCTTGTAATATTTTTCGTCCAATTCCCCTTCTTGTAGTGCCAGAACACAAACGGCATCTTCTCAAACTCATCCAGTGTCATCACAAAGTACACCCCAAGCGGTGGCAGCTTAATCACATAAGCCGCAATCGCCATAAGCGGAACCGCAATAAGCCACATGCACAGAGTATCCGTAATCATGCCAAACTTGGCATCACCGCCCCCACGGAAGCAGCCACATATGAGGCAGGTGTTGATACCCTCACCAATGAGACGCCAGGTGGTCATAATCATCAGACTGCCCAGATAGGATATGGCAGTTTCAGAAAGCTTGTCGCTGTAAAAATTAATCATCAGAGGCCGTATGGCAATAATTATAAGGCAGCCAATCAGAGCCACAATAGTTGTGATATGGAGCATGCGCCTGCCATATTCCTTGGCGGTGTCCAGATGATTCTGCCCCAGCTCCTGGCTGACGATGATTGTAGTGGCATTAGCAAAGCCACGGCAGGCGATAGCCCCCATGTTCACAACCATGATAGCCACAGCATTTGCGGCAACCATATCGTCACCTATATGACCAAGAATAGCGGCAAAAGCAGAGCTTGCCAGACTCCAGGCAACGTCATTTATGACTGACGGGGCGGCAATCTTGAGGAAATCTGTCAAAAGCACCCCTGTTTTTGCAAAAAGATATTTTACACGGAATTTTATGTCCTTGCTAAAGAGCGAGTATGTAAGGCAGATTAGCACCTCCACAATACGGGCAATCACAGTTCCCAGGGCAACACCTGTCACACCCAGCCTTGGAAGTCCGAACAGTCCAAAGATAAAGGTAGCATTACAAAGCACATTCACGCAGAGCGAAACCACATAAGTGACAGAAGGCAGGACGATTTTGCCCACACTTCTTAAGGCACTCATGAAAACCTGTGAGAATCCCATAAATACAAATGAAAATGAAATAACCCTCATGTACTGGCTGCCCACAGCGATAGTCTCGGCATTGTTTGTAAAGATAGCCATAATCCTGTCAGGGAATGTAAAGGATATGGCAAAAAATACCAGTGATATTATAATCGACAGACGCTCTGCCAGAGCCAGTATTTTTTCGACAGTCTTCTTATCACCCTTGCCAAAGTACTGGGCGCAGAGGACAGATGTGCCAGCAGCAAGCCCATAGTAGAGGCAGAAGAGCACAACCGTATACTGGTTTGCCAGCGAGGAAGCTGACATGGCGGTCTGGCTCACATAGCCGAGCATGATGGTGTCAGCCATATTGACCAGGGTGCTTATCAGGTTTTGTATCATAATAGGAAATGCCAGCGTGGAGGCATATTTTAAAAAATCTTTCTTGTTTAACATTATTTTATCTCCTGAAATTGTATGTATGATAGTCAACAACCTGTTGACGATTTGAATGCCTTAGTATGCAGAAAAGCTGCCAGTGGCAGGTTTTCTGTATTACTGTATATAAAAAACATATATATTATAACAAGCAGTTAATGAAAAAGTAAATTGATAGATGAAAATAGTAAATGTATAATTAAAATAATAATGAAACAAGAGCATTTAAAAGCAGGAAGGAAAAGACATGAACAAACCAGCTATTTTAAAAAACAAAATATTTTTATATCTGACAGAGTTTTTTGCAGGTATGTCTGTAATGGCTGTGGAGCTTGGAGCGAGCAGGCTGCTGGCACCCTATTTCAGCTCATCGCAGATAGTATGGACAATAATCATCGGTACCATAATGATAGCCATGGCACTGGGCAATATCTATGGAGGAAAAACCGCTGATAAGACACCAAACCCGGACAAGCTCTACGGCAGGATTTTGATTGCAGCCATATGGATTGCCCTCATACCAGTTGTGGGAAAATATATAGTTGTGGGCATATCCGCAGTTTTAATTTTTACAGTAAACAACAATTTCCTGATTATTGCAGCCTTTGCCGCATGTATGGTGATTTTTGTATTCCCATTGTTTTTGCTGGGAACAGTCACCCCATCGCTGGTAAAGTATGCGGTAGACAGCCTGGATGATAATGGAAAAACAGTAGGTACTTTGGGAGCCTTCAATACAATAGGAAGCATTATAGGAACTTTTGTGCCGACATTTGTTACTATTCCAGCAGTAGGTACTTCGATTACATTTTTGATATTCTCAGGAATTTTACTGGTGCTTGCCATAATATACTTTGTCAGTGCTAAGAGTGGCAGAAAAAAGGTCATAGTTTCAGCTGTGATTTTTGCACTGTGCTGTGGATTTGGCTGGTCTGATTCCTTCGCCTTCTGGGAAAACGATTTAACCTATGAGGGTGAGTCTGTATACAATTATTTGCAGGTATATGAGAATGACAGGGAGGTTGCCCTTTCGACAAATGTACTGTTTGGAGTTCAGTCGGTATACATGAAAGAGGACGGTCTGACAGGAATGTATTATGACTATGCAATGGCAGCGCCTCTTATGGTTCCGGACAAGCAGGCATCTGATTTGGACGTGCTAATCCTTGGCATGGGAACAGGCACATACGCTACCCAGTGCAGAAAATATCTGGGAGATATGAACGTGGAGGGAGTGGAGATTGATGATAAAATCACAGACCTTTCCCGAAAATATTTCTCTTTATCTGAGGATGTCCCAGTCACAACCTATGATGGCAGGGCATATTTGCAGGCGATAGACAAAAAGTATGATGTGATTATGGTTGACGCTTATCAGGATATTACTATTCCTTTTCAGATGTCATCGGTTGAGTTTTTTTCACTGGTTAAGGAGCATCTGACTGATAATGGGGTCATGGTGGTAAACATGAACATGCGTGGAAGTGAGGATGGAAATATCAACCAGTATCTGGCAGACACGATTGGTCAGGTATTTAAGTCTGAGTATGTGGTGGATGTGAGAAATTCCACTAACAGAGAGCTGTTTGCCTCTGATAATGAAAATATGCTAAACACCCTGGCTGCCAATACAGGGGCACTTGACAATTCTGACCTTAAAAGCATGATGTCAGAGGTCATGGCAAATATATCTGCCTATGATAAAGGCACTTATATCCTGACTGATGACAAGGCTCCTGTAGAGCTTTTGGGCATGCAGGTGATTGACGAGCTGATTAAGGATGAGGTCAGCTACTATAAAGAGATTTATAAAAATGAGGGTTTGAGTGGCTTGATTGATTCATTATAGTAAGTCTCTGTAATCCTCTGGCAGAAATCTGTGGTAAATGACATGACAGCCCTCGTCTTTGAAGCAGTAGAAGTAAGGGTCGTCATAGTTATTGAATTTAATCATCACATCAAATTCGCCATTGTCGATTTTTTCAACAGTACAGCCATCATCCCACTTCTTAAAGAGTGTGGTGATGGTGTCAAGATTTGTGCTTTTGTCCTGGATGACATCAACTAATTCATATATAAAGCCATTATCGGATTTATCATTGTGGACATATTCAGTTGCCTGTGGAGACAGGCAGAAGCAAAATCTCTTTCCCTTGTGGGAAATCTCTACACTTCCAAGTCTTTCCGATACATAATCGGAAAATCCCTGTAAACTATCTACCATATCATCAACAGAACCATGGCAGTCAAAAAAGTGGTTTAAGGACTCTAATGGATAGTATAATCTGATAGATTCTTTTCTATATCCCAGTTTAGCCTGCTCCTCGGCGATGGAATCGGTCAGGTTGGTTTCTAATTTCTTATAAGCATCTGTAAAATCACGCATAATATTTATTTCTCCTATCTACTGCGGATAATAGCACCATGAGAGGAGTGTGTCAATGATTGGACTGCCTATAAATTGCTTAATGTGCCTTAAAAACCGAGATTAAGTAAATTATAAATTAGTATTGACAAATCTCTGTTTATACTGTATATATAAGACATAAACAGTATATATACAGTATGAACAGTTATAACAGGAGGAGCAAATGAAATTATCACAGACATCAGGTGTTCCAATTTACCAGCAGATAGCCGATGCTTTCAGGGCTGACATCTTATCCGGAAAGATGCAGCAGGGAGAGTATCTCCCATCTATAAGAGGTCTGGCAAAGGATTTAAAAATCAGCGTCATAACCACCATGAAGGCATATGAGCTATTGGAGGAGGAAGGTCTGGTAACTGCCAAGCAGGGCAGGGGCTTTCAGGTAAATGCACAGAATAAGGAAATGCTCAAAGAGCAGCAGATGCGTAAGGTCGAGGAATGTATCAGTGACGGCATAAGGGCTGCCAGAAATGCAGGAATCACAGACGCAGAGGTAAGAGAAGTTTTTGAAATGATGTTATCCATAAAAGAATAGGAGGCTTGTTATGGAAAGGGTAAGCACAGCAATTCAGATTAAGGATTTAAAGAAAAAGTTCAGGGGAGGATTCCTACTGGATATCCCGGAGCTTGAGATACCAAAGGGCTTTGCCACAGCCCTGATTGGAGAAAATGGTGCAGGCAAGACCACACTGCTCAATATTCTGGCAGGAATCCGCCTGGACTACAAGGGCAGTATCAGATTTTTCGATAAGTGGTCAGACAAGGAAAGGGAAGAGGACGGCAATCCTGTGAGGGAGATGATAGGCTACACAGGACCAGGCAGCTATTATCTGCCGGGCTGGACTGTGACTCAGGTGGAGGAGATAAACAGCCTTCTGTTTGAGAACTTCAGTAAGGAAAAATATGAGAAATACGTGGATATGCTCCAGATTGCAAAGCTGGGAAAGGTTGGCTGGGGTAAAAAGGTCAGCAATCTCTCAGATGGAAACCGCATGAAGCTCATGCTGGCAGGCGTGCTTGCCAGAGAGACACAGATGCTTCTCCTGGATGAGCCGGCATCACCTCTTGACCCATTGATGAGAGATGTGCTCTGCGACATGATACATGACTATATCGGGCAGGGAGATGGCGAAAAGACTGTATTTTTCTCCACCCACAATATAGCAGATATGGAAAATGTCACAGACTATGCCATTATCATGGAGCATGGTCATGTGGTAGAGCAGGGATTTGTGGAGGATTTGAAGGAGAAATACATACTGGTAAAGGGTGAAGCAGAGGACGCCCAAAAAGCAGAGAAAATCCTCTATTCTATCACCAGGAACGCATACGGCTACGAGGGTATATGCCTTGCGGAGGACTTAAACAAGCTGGCTGGTTTTGATATTGAGGTCTCTGCACCAAGCCTTTCACAAATCAGCGTGGCAGTTATGAAAAAGGGCACTAAGATTCATTTGTTGTAAGGGGGATATTATGAGAGCAATAAAATGTTACTTAAGCTATACACCCAAACTCTACAGGTGGCTGGTGCTGGTGGTTTTTCCAATAGCACTGCTGGCGCTGGGGATTATAATGTCGGCAAATAACGTGACTGGGCTGGCACTGCTTGATCTCTTATGTACAGAAGTAGCCTATGAGGTTTTTGCAGATAACTGGATGCTGGGCGGCATACATTCAAAGGATTACACGGGACTGCGCATGGTGCAGGCGTCCAAAGCAGGAATAAGGTACATGAAAAATGTAGTGCTCATTGACTGTGTCAGAAGATACGTCTACATGGCACTTATCAGCCTGACCTATATGACCATATTAGTGGGGATGGGTGGCAGCCAGATAGGCACAAATGACATAATATTTGCCTGGAACATATACTGGCTGGCAGGAGCCATAGTGTCGCTTATAATCTGGTTAAGCAGATATTTTTCAAATATGGTGGCAGAGTTCTTGTTCTGCTATCTGGGAGGCTTTGCCTATTCTTTTATAGCAGTAACAATCAACTCGGCAAAATGGGGCGCTATCCTGTGTCCTCTGCTTGCAGTTGTGATTTCGGCAATAAGTGTCAGGACTGGATATAAAAAGATGGAGGGATGTTATTATGATAAATGATTTTAAAAAGGCCTTGCAGCTATCCTTATATGGCTTTAAGGCTCAGCTTCAGATGATTTTCATGATTATTTTTGTAATCGTTGGATTTGTGTGGGAGTATTTTTATCAGGGAATGCACTGGATAGGAGCTTTCTTTATTGTTCTTGCTCCGATTTATTTTTCGCAGCTTCTATATGGTATGGGAATGAGCAATATGGTTGCGGCATCACCCTATAAAAAGAAATTACAAGTTTTATACCCTGCTTTATCAAACTGTTTCTTTGAACTGGTGGCAATGACCATCATAGTGCTGCTAAAGGTTTTTGAGATGAGGGCTTATCCTGAAAATAGAAGAGGCTTAATGTATGTACTGCTCTCAGTATGTATGTTCTGCATAGTCCTGAATTTTTACAGTGCTATAGTTTATAAGTATTTTGCCCTGGCAATAGTATTAATGCTTGCACCGGTTATGGCGCTGTCATATATATTTACCAGTGAATCATTTAATAATTATGAAGGCGGATTTTTATCTGCTCTGGTTGACCATATGAGCATGGGTGGGCTTGTGTTAATCTGCTATCTGACAGTCTTTCTGGGGGCTGCATTGCAGTATGTCCTGTCTACAGCCCTGTATAAAAAGCCATTGTCAGAGTATGCCATGGGTATGGCGATGAAAAAGGCTTTAAAGGGATGAGAAGCCCTTTCCAAAGACTTCACTTGTACTCATGACGGACATAAATGCGTGGAGATTGTTCTCGTGGATAAAACGGCGCAGCTCCACAGCCTGTTTCTTGGTGAGCGTACTGAAAACTATATAGTTGCGCTCACCAGTATAGGCGCCCTTGGCATCCACATAGGTAGCACTCTTGCCAAGCTCATTGATGATAAAATCACAAATCACATCCTTGTCATTGCAGATAAGCATAATGGATTTTCTCAGCATGATATTTTCAATAATCGCATCTATCATGAAGGATTTCACCACAAGACCTACAAATGAATACAGGGCTGTCTTGATGTCGAATACGAAGCAGGCGATGATAATCATTACTAAGTCTGTGAGGAAAAGCGCCATGCCGATGTCCTCGACGTTTGTATATTTTTTAACAATCATTGCAATTACGTCTGTTCCACCGCTTGAAGCTCCCTCATAGAAGAGGAGGGCAGATGAAATCGCAGGAAGGGCGATGGCAAATATAAGCTCAAGCATTGGCTCATTTGAAAGTGGATGAGTCAGTGGGGTTAATTTTTCAAAGGCAAGCAGCTCCACGGACAGAAGCACTGTGGCATAGGTGGTCTTGATGGCAAAGCTTTTTCCGAGGAAAATAAAGCCGATGACCAGCAGTATCATGTTGGCTATGGTTGAAAACATACTGGCTGATACAGGCAGCAGGTTGGCGAAGACGACAGCTGCACCTGTTACGCCGCCGAAGGTGAAGTTGTTCGGGAATTTAAAGAAATATACACCGATTGCCATGATGGTGATGCTGATTGTAATAATGAAAAAACTTTTTATGTGTTTCATGCTTTATCCCTCTTGTATACAATTTATAATACAAGCTTTCCACAATATCAGTTGTGCCAATCTACTGATATACAGTGTATTTTGCCGAAAAAATATGAAGTTAGCTGCGGGAGTGAATCG
>CAVKUD010000064.1:0-13309 GCA_963659315.1 Senegalimassilia sp.
TTGTGCTTGCAACCAGATATGTATCTCTGGGCTCAATCTTTATGGTTATAGCTTTTCTGATTCAGACTATAGTGTTTAACCACATGGGCTGGCTTGGAATAGATATATCATACAGGCTTGAGTTTGATATAGTTGTGGCATGCTTTACTGCCATGGGTATCTGGCGTCACAGAACAAATATAACAAGACTAATGAATGGAACAGAAAATAAATTTGGTCAGAAAGCGAAATAGCATTATGGAAAAAATAGGTATTATTGGAGCAGGAAGCTGGGGAACAGCGCTCTCTCTTGCACTGGCAAACAACGGACATTCAGTCCTTATATGGTCAATCGTTGAAGCTGAAATAGACATGTTAAAGAAAAATCATGAGCATCTTGATAAGCTTTCGGGAGTGAAGCTTCCAGATACAATTGATTTTACTACAGATATAGAAAGAACAATCACAGAAAGCGACATGCTGGTTCTGGCAGTGCCATCTGTATTTACAAGGAGCACAGCCCAGAAGATGAGTCCTTATGTAAAGGACGGACAGATAATCGTCTGCGTGGCAAAGGGCATTGAGGATGACACCCTCATGACAATATCAGATGTAGTGGAGCAGGAGATTCCAAAGGCTGACGTTGCAGTACTGTGTGGACCATCCCATGCAGAGGAGGTTGGTATAGGCTTACCTACCACACTTGTAGCAGGAGCGCACACAAGGGCAACAGCAGAGCATGTACAGGAAGCCTTTATGAGCCAGGTGTTAAGAGTTTACACCAGTCCTGATATGCTGGGCATGGAGCTTGGAGGCTCCTTAAAGAACGTCATAGCCCTTGCTGCAGGAATGGCAGATGGCTTAGGCTATGGAGATAACACCAAGGCAGCCCTTATCACAAGAGGTATTGCAGAAATATCAAGACTTGCAATCGCAATGGGTGCTGCACCAGAAACTCTGTCAGGACTCACTGGAATAGGTGACCTTATTGTAACCTGTGAGAGTAAGCACAGCAGAAACCGCAAGGCAGGAATGTTAATCGGTCAGGGTTATACTATGGAGCAGGCAACAGCAGAGGTCAAGATGGTGGTAGAGGGAATATACTCAGCCAAGGCAGCCCTTGCCCTTGCCAGAAAATATGATGTGGAAATCCCAATCATAGAGGAAGTAAACAGGGTGCTTTTCGAGGATAAGCCGGCAAAAGAAGCTGTATCTGATTTGATGCTTCGTGATAAGAGAATCGAGCACAGCAATCTGGACTGGAAATAAGGCATAAAATATAGACATAACAAGGAGAAAATGTGCTATCATGGAGATAAAGATAAAAAAGCTTACAGCTACAGCCAAGATTCCTACAAGGGAGAGTGCATCGGCAGCAGGCTATGACCTGTATGCAGACATCACAGAGGAGATAAGGGTAAAGCCCCATGAGACTGTAAAGGTCAATACAGGTGTGGCGATGGAAATCCCAGAAGGATATTTCGGTGGAATAGCAGCCAGAAGCGGTCTTGCTTCAAAGGAAGGCTTAAGACCTGCAAACTGCTATGGCATAGTTGATTCTGATTACAGAGGACCTATTATTGTTGCATTACACAATGATTCAGAGGTGGAGAGGGTGGTGACACCCCAGGAGAGAATCGGACAGATTATTATCCAGCCATATCTGAATGTCAGCTTCTGCGAGGTGGAGGATTTGTCTGAGACTGACAGAGGCAGCAATGGCTTTGGTTCTACTGGAAAATAGATAGCTGCTGGAATGTATATGTATTAAGGAGGAATTTATTATGGAAAATCGTATTGTGAAATTCAAATCAAAAGAGAGCAACCTGCTCAATCTGCATGCGATTCCTGGTCATTTTGCCACAAGCCATTCCCACATCAACTATTATGTGGATGTGACAAGCATAAAGACCAGAACATCTGAGGCAAAGGAGGCTGCAAAGGTGCTTTGCTCAAAGCTTCCACGACAGTCTTATATTGACACTATTGTCTGCATGGATGGAACAGAGATGATTGGTGCATTTTTAAGTGAGGAGATTGCAAATAATGGTATTTTGTCTATAAACAGGCATGAGACCACATATGTTGTTTCACCTGAGATTAATAACAACAATCAGATGCTTTTCAGAGATAACAATAAGGCTGCCATAGAGGGCAAGCACATTGTACTTCTCCTTGCTACAACTACTACAGGAGAGACAATCAGAAGAGCTTTGGAGTGCATCCAGTATTACGGTGGCAATGTAGTCTGCGTTGCATCTATATTCTCTACAATCGATTCGGTTGATGGAAAAGAGGTTGAAAAGCTCTTTGATGTAAATGATGTGTTAAACTATGAGGCATATCCAGTGGGAGAGTGCCCATTCTGTAAGAAGGGACACAAAATTGAAGCCATGGTAAATGGCTATGGCTATTCAAAACTGTAATAATGACCAATACATAGGCATATATTAGTCGAAATACACAAGGAAGAATGACTGCTTCGTCAAAATGACAACAAATTTACGAAATGTTTGTCGGTTTGACAGTGGTCATTCTTTTTGCTTTTAGGTATCATAATATTATCAAATGAGATGAAAGTACACAGGAGGTATTTTTAAATGGCAAGTTTAGAGTTAAAAAACATTTGCAAAGTATACTCAAATGGTTTTGAGGCAGTTAAAGATTTCAACCTTAAGGTTGAGGACAAGGAATTCATCATTTTCGTAGGACCATCTGGATGTGGAAAATCTACAACACTTCGTATGATTGCTGGTCTTGAGGAGATTTCTTCTGGAGAGCTTATCATTGATGGCAAGGTAGTAAATGATGTAGAGCCAAAGGATAGAGATATCGCAATGGTATTCCAGAACTACGCTTTGTATCCACATATGACAGTATTTGATAACATGGCATTTGGACTTAAGTTAAGAAAAGTTCCAAAGGATGAGATTAAGGCAAAAGTTGAGGAAGCTGCAAGAATCCTTGACCTTGAGAAATTATTAGACCGTAAGCCAAAGGCTTTATCAGGTGGACAGAGACAGCGAGTTGCCATGGGACGTGCAATCGTTCGTAATCCTAAGGTATTCCTTATGGATGAGCCTCTTTCAAACCTTGATGCAAAGCTTCGTGTACAGATGAGATCTGAGATCGCTTCATTACATAACAGATTAGGTGCTACAATCATCTATGTAACACATGATCAGACAGAGGCTATGACACTTGGTACAAGAATTGTTGTATTAAAAGATGGTGTTATCATGCAGGTTGACTCACCACAGAAGTTATACAATGAGCCACAGAACTTATTCGTAGCTGGATTCATTGGATCTCCACAGATGAACTTCGTAGATGCTCAGTGTGTTGTTGAGGGAGCAAAGGCTTCTCTTAAATTCGACAACTACACAATCGAGCTTCCAGAAGCAAAGGCTAAGAAGCTTATCGATGGAGGATATGCTGGAAAGACTGTTATCATGGGTATTCGTCCAGAGGACATCTATGATGGAGCAGATGAGCTTGCTAAATTCGCAGACAGCGTAGTTGAGACAGACGTTACAGGATACGAGTTATTAGGTGCTGAGGTATTATTATACTACACAATCGGCGGAGCAAACATGACAGCAAGAGTAGATTCAGATACACCAGCTCGTTACGGCGATCACATCAAGCTTGCTCTTGATACAAGTAAGATTCATGTATTTGACAAAGATTCTGAATTGACAATTACTAATTAGTCATATAGAATTATATAGTTGTAAATTTACCAAACCGGGTGTTTTACACCCGGTTTTGCTTTATTAATGCGGGTGAGATTTCCATGATTACAAACCAGAAGATACAAAAAACAATCGATGAGATAAATGCAATAACAAGTGTAGAGATGTCACTTTTTACCAGCAAGGGAAAGTGTGTGGCAGCTACGGAAAATGCAGATAAAAACATAATTGATAAAATATTCAGATTCATTCAGCTATTGGATGATGATATGCTGGATGACGGCACCAGACTTTTTAAAGTCGAGCTGGATGGAGAAGTGGAATACATACTTTCATTTGAAAATACCGCAGATGAGGGCTTGATGCTTGGCAGGATGGCAGCATGTCAGGTGAAAAATCTGCTGGTAAATACCTCAGACAGATTTGACAGAAATAATTTTATCCAGAATATATTGCTTGGAAATCTGCTCACAGTTGATATTCTTGGAAAAGCTAAAAAGCTGCATATTGATAATAAGGCCAGAATTGCATATGTTATAGATACTGGTGAGAAAGAAAATGACATAGTGTTAGAGCTGGTGAAGAACTTATCTGACACTAAATCTGGTGACTTTGTGGTGACACTGGATGCCCACAATGTGGTGCTGATAAAGGATATATCTGATATTGCTTCGGACAATCAGGAGGAAGAGCTTGAGGCCATAGCCAAGAGCCTTGTAGACAATATACTGATGGAGGCCATGATAAAGGTAAGGGTAGGTTACGGCAATCCTGTAATCCAGATAGGAGAGATAGCTTCGTCATTCAGAGAGGCAAAGATGGCTATACAGGTAGGAAAGGTCTTTTATGCAGAAAAAGAGACTATATCCTATGGCAGACTGGGTATAGGCAGACTTATATATCAGCTTCCTATGAGCCTTTGTGAAATGTTTATCAAGGAGGTGTTTGGTGATGAAATCCCAGATATACTTGATGACGAGGAGGCAATGTCTACAATAAACAAATTTTTTGAAAATAATCTCAATATATCGGAGACAGCGAGACAGCTCTATGTCCACAGAAACACTCTGGTATATCGACTTGAAAGAATAGAAAAGGCAATTGGACTTGACATCAGAACCTTTGATGATGCTATGATGTTCAGGATAGCAGTTATGGTAATTGCCCATCTTAAGGATATGAAGAACGAATAAAAATAGAAAGAGGAGTGTGTATGGCTGGCAAACAAACATACGACGAGAGCAGTATAGCGATTCTTGAAGGTCTTGAAGCTGTTAGAAAAAGACCTGGAATGTATATAGGAAGCGTTACTACAAAAGGATTAAACCATTTAATATATGAAATCGTAGATAACTCTGTGGACGAGCATCTGGCAGGAGAGTGTGACACAATCTGGGTCACACTTGAAGCGGATGGTTCATGCACAGTTGAGGATAATGGACGAGGAATCCCTGTTGGTATGCATGCCAAGGGCGTTTCCGCTGCCAGAGTAGTATTTTCAACCCTTCATGCAGGAGGAAAATTTGACAACTCTGTATACAAGACAAGCGGTGGATTACATGGTGTAGGTTCATCTGTAGTCAATGCCTTATCCACATATATGGACGTGGAGATAAGCAGGGAGGGCTATATCCATCATGACAGATATGAGAGGGGAAATCCTGTAGTAGAGCTTGAAAACGGCTTGCTTCCAAAAATAGGCAAGACTAAAAAGACAGGTACCAAGATTAATTTCCTGCCAGATCCTGAAATATTTGAAAAGACAAGGTTTAAGGAAGAGGATGTCAAAAACCGAATGAAGGAGACAGCTTACCTGAACCCAAATCTTACCATTATATATGAGGACAGACGAGGCAGCGAGGTAGAGCATATCGAGTACCATGAGCCAGAGGGAATCATAGGCTTTGTAAAGGATTTGAATGCAAATGTTGAGGCTCTCCATGATGTAATCTATTTCAAGGGCGAGAGCGAAGGAATAGAGGTAGAGGTAGCCTTCCAGTATACCAGTGAGTTCCATGAAAATATCCTTGGATTCTGTAACAATATATACAATTCTGAAGGTGGCGCCCATATCACAGGCTTTAAGACTGCCTTTACAGGAATCATCAACTCATATGCAAGAGAACTTGGCATACTTAAGGACAAGGATGCCAACTTTAACGGAGCTGACGTCAGAAATGGCATGACAGCGGTTGTGACTGTAAAGCATCCAGACCCTAGATTTGAGGGACAGACCAAGACCAAGCTTGATAATCAGGATGCCAACAGGGCAACTGCCAAGGTGACAAGTGATGAGATGCCATTGTTCTTTGACAAGAACCTTGATGTCCTTAAAACAGTAATCAGCTGCGCTGAGAAGGCTGCAAAGATTAGAAAGGCAGAGGAAAAGGCAAGAACCAACCTCTTGACCAAGCAGAAGTTCTCCTTTGATTCAAACGGAAAGCTTGCCAACTGCGAGAGCAGGGATGCAGAGAAATGTGAGATATTCATAGTCGAGGGAGATTCTGCCGGCGGCTCTGCAAAGATGGCAAGAGACAGAATGTTTCAGGCTATTATGCCAATCAGAGGAAAAATCCTTAATGTGGAGAAGGCGAGCATAGACAAGGTGCTTGCAAATGCAGAGATTAAGACCATGATAAATGCCTTTGGCTGTGGCTTTTCAGAGGGCTATGGCAACGACTTTGACATCACAAAGCTGAGATATGACAAGATTATCATCATGGCAGATGCGGACGTGGATGGAGCGCATATCTCTACGCTTCTTCTCACACTTTTCTACAGATTTATGCCAGAGCTTATCTATGGAGGACATGTATATGTGGCTATGCCGCCGCTGTACAAGGTTATTCCATCAAAGGGAGCCGAGGAATATCTGTATGATGATGCAGCACTTGACAGGTACCGCAAGACCCATACAGGAAACTTCACTTTGCAGCGTTACAAGGGTCTTGGAGAGATGGACGCTGACCAGCTTTGGGAGACAACCCTTAACCCTGAGACCAGAATGATGAAGAGGATTGAGATAGAGGATGGTAAGATGGCATCTGACATCACAGCGCTTCTGATGGGGAACGAGGTGCCACCTAGAAAAGCATATATATACGAGCATGCAAATGATGCGGAACTTGATATATAGGAGATAACTGTAAATGGATAGCAATAATATTATTCAGACCGAGTACTCGGATTTGATGAAAAAATCATATATAGATTATGCCATGAGTGTTATTGTGGCTCGTGCTCTTCCTGACGTAAGGGACGGACTTAAGCCTGTACAGAGACGTACACTCTATGATATGTATGAGCTGGGCATCAGATATGACAAGCCATACAGAAAAAGTGCCCGTATCGTAGGTGATACAATGGGTAAATACCATCCACATGGTGACTCTTCAATCTATGATGCCATGGTTGTTATGGCACAGGACTTTAAGAAGGGGCTTCCACTTGTGGACGGGCATGGAAACTTTGGCTCGATTGAGGGTGATGGAGCCGCTGCCATGCGATACACAGAGGCAAGGCTTCAGAAGGTCACACAGGAGGCATACCTGGCAGACCTGGATAAAAATGTAGTGGACTTTGTGCCAAACTATGATGAGACAGAGAAGGAGCCAGAAGTACTTCCAGTGAAGGTGCCAAACCTCCTCATAAACGGAGCAGAGGGTATCGCTGTAGGTATGGCTACAAGCATACCGCCTCACAACTTTGGAGAGGTCATAGATGGTGTGATTGCCTACATGAAAAATCCTGACATTACAACAGGAGAGATGATGCAGTATATTCCAGGTCCTGATTTTCCTACAGGAGGAATAATTGCAAATAAGGACGAGCTTCCTGCAATCTATGAGAGTGGAACAGGAAAAATCAAAATCCGTGGCAAGGTGGAAGTGGAAAAGGCAAAGGGCGGCAGGGAACGTCTTGTCATAACAGAGATTCCATACACCATGATTGGTGCCAATATAGGAAAATTCCTGAATGATGTATACAATCTGGTGGAGACCAAGGCTACAACAGACATAGTAGACATAACTAATCAGTCCTCAAAGGAAGGAATCAGAATCGTTCTTGATTTAAAGAAGGGCACAGATGTAGAAGCTTTAAAGAACCTCTTATATAAAAAGACCAAGCTTGAGGATACCTTTGGTGTAAATATGCTGGCTGTAGCAAATGGACGTCCTGAGACAATGGGAGTTATCCCTATTATCAGACATCATGTTAATTTCCAGTATGAGGTTGCAACCAGAAAGTACAAGACCCTGCTTGCCAAGGAGCTTGATAAGAAGGAAATCCAGGAGGGACTCATTGAAGCCTGTGACGTAATTGACCTGATTATTGAGATTCTCCGTGGAAGTAAGAGCAGGGCAGATGCAGAAAGCTGCCTCATAAACGGAGATACTCAAAATATCAAATTCAAGTCGAAGGAATCTGAAAAGATGGCTGCAGGGCTTCATTTTACAGAGCGTCAGGCAAAGGCGATTCTTGACATGAGACTCTATCGTCTGATTGGACTTGAGATTGATGCCCTTATGAAAGAGCATGAGGAGACTCTTAAAAATATTGCTCTTTACGAGGATATCTTAGCCAACAGAGGCTCAATGGCAAAGGTCATTATAAAGGAGCTTAAGGCATTCAAGAAGGAGTATGCAGTAGAGAGAAAGACTGTAATTGACAATCTTGAGGAGGCTGTGATAGCCAAGAAGGAGATTGAGGTAGCAGATGTGGTCTTACTCATGGATAGGTTTGGCTATGTCAAGACTGTTGATGTGGCAACCTATGAGAGAAATAAGGAGACAGCAGACGCTGAAAACAGGATTATATTTAAGGTCAAAAATATTGACAAAATATGTCTGTTTACCAACACAGGAAACCTGCATCTGGTAAAGGTGCTTGACCTGCCTTATGGTAAATTCAGGGACAAGGGCACTCCTATTGACAATGTAAGCAATTATGACAGCAAGACTGAAGACTTTGTATACATTACAAGCCTTGAAAATGTGTCACAGAATAAGCTCTTATTTGTGACAAAGCAGTCTATGCTTAAGCTGGTTGATGGTGCTGAGTTTGTGGTATCCAGAAAGACCTCCCAGGCTACCAAGCTTGCAGAGGGTGATGAGGTCATAAGCGTAAGCATACTGACTGGCGGAGAAAATCTGGTAATGCATTCAAAGAAGGATTTCTTCCTCAGAATCGAGTGTGACAGTATTCCTGAAAAAAAGAAGATGGCAGTAGGTGTCAGGGGAATGAAGCTTGACAAGAGTGATGAACTGCAGGCCGCATATATCCTGCCAGATGGTGAAAATCAGGTGGTTGAGGTAAAGGGCAAGGAGCTTTCTCTCAACAGACTTAAGATTGGAAACCGTGATACCAAGGGTACAAAACATTAATTTTCGGATACTAATAGTTGATATTATATCTTATATGTGTTATTTTATAAAAAATTAAATATATAGTAATCAGGTGTCGGAGCAGTCACATTTTGTGGCTGGCTTCGGTGAAAAGGGAAACAGGTGCAAATCCTGTACGAACTCGTCACCGTAATTAAGGAGCAGAAGTCGATATATCACTGGGCAACTGGGAAGATGACTGATGTGATGATATTTAAGCCGGGAGACCTGCCTGAAAGCTGTACAGAAGCGTTTGCTTCAAGCCACGAGTAAAAAGGCTGTACGTTGTAGAATCCTTTATGGATTTTATTGTTATGCGTTCAGACCCTTTACAGATATAGTAAAGGGTTTTTATTTTGTTGTGCGTTGATGGCGCTTTAAGCCTCAGTATACAGCTATATATATTTGATTAATATAAAGCAGTATACTGCAGAAAAGAGGACAAAATGAAAAAAAGAGTAGTAGCATTATTGATGACTATGGTGATGGCAGCATCATGCATGGCTGGCTGTGGAAGCACAGATAAGACAGCTTCAAATGACACAGTTCAGGAGGACACACAGGCTGCAGAGGACACTGCAGCAGATACTGAGTCTAACGCAGATGCAGACCAGAAGGCAGCAGATGAGGTGGCAGCACTTATTGATGCTATCTATGTTCAGGAGAGAACAGATGACACTGACGCACAGTGTGAGGCTGCAAAGACAGCATGGGATGCACTTACAGATGCCCAGAAGGAATTAGTAGAGGGCGAGAATGCAGACCCAGATTATTTTGGAAGAGATACAGGAGATGCTAGTATGGACGATCCACGTAACCAGGACGAAATCGGAGATAATGAGATTCTTGTAGTAAGCTTTGGAACTTCATTTAATGACAGCCGTGTTGCTGATATTAAGGGAATCGAGGATGCTATTCAGGAAGCATTCCCAGACTGGTCTGTCAGAAGAGCATTTACAGCCCAGATTATCATCAACCACGTACAGGCAAGAGATGGCGAGAAGATTGATAATGTAGAGCAGGCTTTACAGCGTGCAGTAGATAACGGAGTAAAGAACTTAGTTGTCCAGCCAACTCACTTAATGCACGGTGCAGAGTATGATGAGCTTATGGAAGCTGTTGAAGAGTACAAGGATAACTTTGAGACAGTAAAGGTTGCAGAGCCACTTCTTGGAGAGGTTGGAGATGACGCTACAGCAATCAATGCTGACAAGAAGGCTGTTGCAGAGACACTTACAGCAGAGGCTGTTAAGACAGCAGGCTATGACAGTCTTGAGGCTGCAAAAGAGGATGGAGTTGCATTTGTATTCATGGGACACGGTACAGCTCACGTAGCAAAGGTTTCTTACAGCCAGATGCAGGCACAGATGGAAGACCTGGGATATGACAATGTATTCATCGGTACAGTAGAAGGCGAGCCAGAGGATACAGCATGTGAAGCTGTTATCGATAAGGTTGCAGAAGCTGGATACACAAAGGTTATTCTCCGCCCACTTATGGTTGTTGCCGGAGACCATGCAAACAATGATATGGCTGGTGATGATGATGACTCATGGAAGAGCATGTTTAATGCTTCTGGTAAGTTTGACAGTGTAGATACACAGATTGCCGGACTTGGTTCTATTGCTGACATTGAGAAGATTTATGTGCAGCATACAACTGATGCAATCAACCAGTAGATTGGTGCAGCATACATTACATATGGTTAGTTTCGCAAACTTCCCAATTTAGGTTGTGCAACCGACCTGGCATACAGTGTATTTTCCAGAAAAAATATGAAGTCAGCGGCGGGATTTATCGCAGATAGAGGGTTTAGATTTGCTAATTGGATTCCGTTTCGGAGACGTTTGGAAACCCGCCGCAGTTCATATTTTGTTCTGGAAAACAACTGTATGTCTGGTCGGTAGATGGACGTTTTGAGGGAAGTTTGGGTTTAAGGAATATAGTAGTTAGGATGGTTTGTTTTAGGATGAAAAAAAGAGTTTCTATTGTTGTAACTTTATTGATGACGGGAGCGTTATTGGTGGGCTGTGGTAGTAAGAATGATACCACAGTTTCAGATGTGAACACTGAAACTGTGATTGATGCTGCACAGAACAGCTCAGAAGCACTTGGAAGTGGTGTTGACACAGAGGCGGAGACAGCAGACAAGAGCGCTGACGCAGAGGGCGTCATTGATTTAGAGGACGGTGTGTATTCTGCTGAGTTTGACACTGACAGCTCTATGTTTCATGTAAACGAGGTTTGTGATGGCAAGGGTACCCTGACTGTCAAGGATGGCAAGGCTACTATCCATATTTCTCTGGCTTCACAGAAGATTGTCAATCTGTACTACGGTCTGGCTGAGGATGCCCAGAAGGATGGGGCTGAGCTTTTAGAGCCTGTTGTTGACACTGTTACATATTCTGATGGTACTACTGAGGAAGTGTATGGCTTTGATGTGCCTGTTCCTGCTCTTGATGAGGAGTTTGATGTGGCTCTTATCGGTACTAAGGGTGTCTGGTATGACCACAAGGTTAAGGTTACTAATCCTGAGCCTATGGAGACCGAGACAACAGAGCTTTCTGATGGTACTTACACGGTAGAGCTTGATTTTGAAGGTGGAAGTGGAAAGGCAAGCATTTCTTCTCCTGCAACAATAGAGGTTTCTGATGGCAGCATAACTGCTACATTTGAATGGAGCAGTCCTAACTATGATTATATGATTGTAGACGGAGAGAAGTATCTGCCTGTAAATGAGGATGGAAATTCTGTCTTTGAGATTCCTGTTTCTTCACTGGATGTGCCTATGACTGTAATCGGTGATACAGTAGCTATGAGCAAGCCTCATGAGATTGAGTATACTATCACTTTTCACCCAGATACAGTTTCAGAAGCTGAGTAATAGAAGCTGCAAGAGGATACTTACATGAGAGGAAGAAAAAATATAACAATAGTATCATGTTTGTTTTTGATAGGACTGCTCTGGCTTTCTGGCTGCGGCAGTCCTTCTTCCGATTCTACGGAAAAAACAGTCCAGAGCCAGACGGAAAGCGGACAGGCTGCCCCAGACTGGAACAGCCTTAAAGTAGAAAAATCTATGGAGCTTTTATATGCTGAGAACTTCTCAGTGGATTATTATGAGGGCGGCTACAAGCTGCTTCAGACCATGGATGGGACTAAGATACTTGTGGTGCCAGAGGATAAGGAGACCCCACAGAATGTAGATGAGGAAACAATAGTGTTAAAGGCACCAGTGCAGAATATGTATCTGGTTTCGTCTGCTGTCATGGATATTTTCAGTAAGCTGGATGCCATAGATACTCTGCGTTTTTCAAGCCAGACAGAGGATAACTGGTATGTGGATGCTGCCAGGCAGGCGATGGAGGATGGAAGCCTGGTATATGCAGGCAAATACAGCAAGCCAGATTATGAGCTTATAGTGTCAGAGGGATGCTCACTTGCCATTGAAAACTCTATGATTTTTCACTCGCCGGAAGTTATTGAGATGCTTGAAAGCTTTGATATTCCAGTGCTGGTGGAGTATTCAAGCTATGAGTCACATCCTATGGGAAGAGTGGAGTGGATTAAGTTTTTCGGTGCTCTGGTTGATAAAGAGGATGAAGCCCAGAGGATATTTGATGAGCAGATTGATATATTAGACAGCGTGACTGCCAATGAAAATACAGGCAAGACGGTGGCTTTCTTCTATATTACTTCTAATGGGCTGGTTCAGGTGAGACAGAGCAATGATTATATTCCAAAGATGATTGAGCTTGCAGGCGGCAAGTACATATTTGAGAATCTCGGAGACTCTGAATCAAAGCGCTCAACCATGAATATGCAGGTTGAGGAATTTTATAATGGCGCAAAGGACGCAGATTATATAATATATAATAGTACGATAGATGGAGAATTAAGTTCAGTTGATGAGCTGATTGACAAGTGCCCTGTGCTGGCTGACTTTAAGGCGGTAAAGGATGGCAATGTGTGGTGTACCACAAATGACATGTATCAGCAGTCCATGTCAATCGGTTATATGATAAAGGATATACACAGTATGCTTTCTGATGGCGATGAGGAGGATATGACCTACTTGTTTAGACTTGATGATTGACAACTAATGATTGTTTTACCAATCAGACCCGCAGGCAACTGGCAACAGATTGTATAGCAGGAGATTAAGTAATTTGGTCCGATAATATAAGGAGAAACAGGATGAGAGACAGCAGAAAAATAAGATATATGGCAGCTTTTATTCTGCTTGGAGCA
>CAVKUD010000065.1:0-13071 GCA_963659315.1 Senegalimassilia sp.
GCCATATACAGTGTGGATAAAAGTGTGGTATTTGCAAGGCAGAATGTCTGCTCAGGCAACTGCCTTGGCATGCTGCCAAAGTCCATGAAGCTTACAGACTATCCCAAGCTTATAGAGAGCTTTGTGGACAGGGAGACTTTTGTAAACAAGGATGCGCTTGCTGATTATCCAGCCTATGCAGCTCCCATTTTAAGAGATGATAAGCTGGTGGGAATGATTATGCTTATGAAGGCAGAGTACACGGATATGAATATGGAGTTTTTGAATAAATTCCGCATAATCACAGACCTGATAAAGGATTCCCTGCTTAGAGCCATGGAATACAACGAAGCAAATATGAATATATTGCAGGATACGAGAATACTTGGAGCAGACCAGTTTGCCCAGGTGCTTGAGCTGAAGAGACAGATGAAAAAGAAAAAGTATCTGAATTATTCCCTGCTTAAAATCAACAAGGATGATAAGCGGTTAAAGGAACTAAATGATATTGTCTGCAAAATAGTGAGGGAAAATGATGTCCTGGGACTGGATGAAGACAGCAGCCTTTATCTGCTTCTATCACAGTCAGGCAGGGATGATGTGGATATAGTAGCAGAGAGAATGAGAAGCAGTGGAATTACATTTACTGTAGTAGAGGCATAGGGTATGGGTGTTTTATTTATTCTGATACACGGCATAGTGTGTGTGACTGTGTTTTTGCTTATGAGGACGGGAAGGCTTAAGTCACAGTCTGCGGTGCTTACAGCGGTGATTTTTGTTCCTGTATGTGGTCTGGTAATCCTCTATATAGAGGAGTGCAGGGAAAGAAAGCTCCTTAATATAAGCAGGCAGCTGGGGCTTGAGTCCTTTAAGATATCGGACGTGCGCTATAAGAGGATAGAGGTGGATGATGATTCGGATAAGGACATAACGGTTCCATTGGAGGAAGCAATATCAGTAAATGATGCCAGCGTAAGGAGACGGCTTATGATGGATATTCTCCACAGGAATCCCGAGGAATACATAGGGCTGCTTAAGATGACAAGGACAGCAGATGACACGGAGCTTACACATTATGCCACAACGACCATGATGGAGATTCAGAACCGGTATGAGGCAGAAATCCATGATATATCAAAGGAATACAGGGATAATCCGGGGGATGTGGGAATCCTTAAGAGGTACAGAAGGCTCCTGCAAAAATATATAGACAGCGGACTTATATCGGGCAGAATCCTTGAGATATACAGGAGACAGCTTGATAGTGTCTTAAGGGAGCTGTGCAGAAAAGCCCCGGAAAACAGCAGATACTATAAGGACTATATAAGAAACAGGCTGGCATTAGGGAGCACGGAGGGGCTTGAAAAAAAGCTTCTTGAGATGCTTGACAGATGGCAGGATGATGAGAGCGTGTACCAGATATATGTGGAATACCTCTGGGATAAGGGAAGAGGCGATGAGATACCACAGGTGCTTCAGCAATTAAAGGACAGGGCTGTATACATTTCAGGGAATGGCAGAGCCTGGCTTAAGTTTTGGGAGAAAAGAGAATTGTAATATGAAAAAGACTAATTGTGTCAGGATACTTATTCCAATAGCAGCACTTTTCATAAGTGGCATAGTTGTCCTGCTGGAAAGGTACGGTGTGACATATGAGTACACATCAAAGGAAGCATTGGTAAGCCTTAAGGATAAGACCGAGGCAGTCATGGATGAACCGGCATGTCTTATATTGACAAGTGATGACAGTGCAAGCAGAGATTATGAAGAGATGATGGCGTTTGTGCTGGATGATATGAAAATCGGATATGATGTCTGCCCTGTGGATGAGTCCTTCTCAGCAGATAGGCTTAAGGACTATGATACGGCTGTAATAACCTTTGCGGACTGGGCTAAGCTTGGGGATGAGCTCTCTGGTGTCATGAGCTGGGTGGAGAATGGAGGAGGGCTTATGACCACCACCACACCAGCGGCAGACAAGTATTTTGAGGCTGTGGGCACAAGGCTTGGAATAGTGAGCATAGGTGAGGAATATCCAGCAGTCTATGGCTTTAGAATGAAAAATAATGTCATGATTGGAGCTAATGAGGATGAGACCTTTAAGTACGCCCAGTCTGATGATGAAGTGCTGTATACTTCACTTGAAGTGGAATTGAATGATAAGTGCCAGGTATGGATGGAATCTGATGATGGACGTATTCCACTAATATGGACTAAGGATGTAGGAGAGGGAAGAGTCGGCATAATAAATGAGAGCATCGTAAGCAAGTACCAGAGGGGCTTTTTGTGCATGACCTACACCCTGCTCCATGATGCAGAGATATATCCTGTCATAAATGGTTCTGCCTATTATCTGGATGATTTTCCGTCTCCTGTGCCAGCAGGCAATGGAGAGTATATAAGGCGGGATTATGGTGTGGATATTGGAACCTTTTATTCGAGCATATGGTGGCCGACCGTCTTAGGCTGGGAGCAAAAATATGGAATCAGGCATACTGGTCTGGTAATCGAGAGATATTCGGATGAGATAGAAGCCCCTTTCGAGGGCAATTCCCAGGTGTCACAGTTTGAGACCTTTGGCAATATGCTCTTAAACAATGGAGGCGAGCTGGGCTATCATGGCTACAATCATATGCCCCTGTGCATAGAGGGCATAGATGAGGACAAAAAATATGGGGACTACAGATTGTGGAAATCAGTTGACGATGTCAGGGCAGCTGTGACGGAGCTTACGGATTTTTGTAAGAGCATATTTCCAGGCAGCAGCTTTAGTGTGTATGTGCCTCCGTCAAATATTTTGTCCGAGGCAGGGAGGCAGACTTTGCTTGAAGCAAACCCGGATATAGCTGTCATATCCAGTACATATCTGGTGGATGCAGAAAATATAGCGTATGAGCAGGAATTCTGCCTGGAGGAGGATGGCATAGTCAGCGCACCCCGTATCACATCTGGCTGCCAAATCGACGATTACCAGAAAATATCTGCCCTGGCAGAGCTTAATTACCATTATGTACAGTCCCATTTCATGCACCCGGATGATGTACTGGATGAAGAGAGAGGGGCTGATAAGGGCTGGGAGAGCATGAGTGAGGACTTTGAGAAATATCTGGACTGGATTCACGAGTCAGCCCCTGATATAAGAAATCTTACGGGCAGCGAACTGGGCAGGGCGGTAGAGATATTTGATACCCTGTCGGTGAAGAGAGACTACAAAGATGGTGAACTGGACGTGGAGCTTGGAGGCTTTGCAGGGGAGGCAGAGCTTATGATGAGAGTAAATAAGGGGACAATTGTCGGTGCAAGTGGGTGTGACTATGAGCTGATAACAGGAAATCTGTATTTAATCAGAGCCAGTTCTTCGGAAATAAAAATATATTTAGGAGAATAATAGTGAGAATTTGCTTGATTTTAGAGGGGAGTTATCCCTATGTGTTTGGTGGTGTGTCAAGCTGGACACACCAGTATATTAAGGCGATGCCTGAAAATGAATTCGTGCTGTGGTGTATTGGCGCAAATGCAGAAAACAAAGGGAAATATAAGTATGAGCTGCCAGAAAATGTAGTCAGTGTACAGGAGATTTTCTTAGAGGATGCACTAAGACTCAGGCTGAGGGGAAATGAAAATTACAGGGTTAAGCTCTCTGACTCAGAGGAAAGGGAGCTGGGAAGGCTCCTCATGGGAGAGCAGCTGGACTGGGATGTATTGTTTGAGCTGTTTCAGGGCAGGAGGATAAATCCTGTGGCGGTGCTTATGAGTCCTGCCTTTTTGGAGCTTCTTATGAGGGTCTGCCAGACCAGCTTTCCATATATATCCTTTGCAGAATATTTTCACACAGTGCGATCTATGCTGCTGCCAGAGCTGTATCTGCTGACAGGACAGATACCAGAGGCGGACATATATCATGCTACAGCCACAGGCTACAGTGGACTGCTGGGAAGTCTGGCAAAGTGGAAGCATGATAAGCCTTTTATTGTCACAGAGCATGGCATATACACCAGAGAGAGGGAGGAGGAGCTTTTGAGGGCTGACTGGGTGCTTCCATATTTCAGAAAGCAGTGGATAGACTTGTTTTACAGCTTTTCAAAATGTGCATATACACATGCGGATAAGGTCACATGTCTCTTCAGCAGGGCTATGGAGATACAGAGAGAGCTTGGCTGCGACAGCAGTAAGCAGAGGGTAATTGAAAATGGTGTGCATTATGAGAGATTTTGCGGCATTCCGCCCAAAAAGGAAAACGGATGGATTGACATAGGGGCAGTGGTCAGAATTGCCAGGATAAAGGATATAAAGACCATGATATATGCTTTTGCGGAGGTTAAGGCAGAGGTAAAAAATGCAAGGCTTCACATACTGGGAGATGTGGATGACCAGGAGTATTTTGACGAATGTAAGCTTTTAATCAGCCAGCTGGGAGTAAAGGACATTATATTTACGGGCGTGGTAAATGTAATTGAATACATGGAGCAGCTGGATTTTACCATTCTTACCAGTATATCAGAGGGGCAGCCCCTGTCTGTGCTTGAATCATTTGCAGCAGGAAGAGCCTGTGTGACAACTGATGTGGGCTGCTGTAAGGAGCTGCTTAACAGGGATGATGGACTGGGCAGGGCTGGCATATGTGTACCGCCAATGCACAAGGAGAGACTTGCTTTGGCGATTACAGAGCTGTGTCAGGATAAGGTACTTAGGGAGCAGCTGGGAGCGAATGGCAGAAGGAGAGTGGAAAAATATTACACACATGAAATATCTATGGATAAATATAAAAAGCTCTATCAGGAGGTTACATAGATGGCTGGAATCGGCTTTGAACTTAAGAGGATGTTTCAAAAGAAGGGTGTCTATGCCATTCTAAAGGCATATGGATACGCAGGAATAGTATGTGTGGGTCCCATGCTGCTTGGTATTGCACTTTTACTGGGCATCCGCATTATATCAGGACTTGGAGGGGCAACTGAGCATGAACAGGAATACTTAAATGCCATGGTTACATATACACTGCTCTTTTCCATGATACTGGCAAACAGCTTCTCACTTGTTACCACCAGATATACAGCAGACCAACTCTTTGAGGACAAAAAGGCTGCTGTCATGCCCTCCTTTTGGGGGAGCGTGGCTATAATGCTTGTGATGGGGGATATAATTTTTGGAGGCTTTCTGATTTTTTCGGGAGTCAGTCTGCAATACGGAGTACTGCTTCTGACCTTGTTTGGTGAGCTTATACTTGTCTGGAGCCAGATGAATTACCTGACAGCCATTAAGGACTACAGGGGGATATTGTGGACATTTGTCCTGTCTCTGATTATATCCTGGGGGCTGGGACTGATTCTTGTATATTTTAAGACAGAGGTGATTTTTGCCATGCTCCTGTCCGTGGTGGTGGCATATGCAATGATGGCAGTAGTTTACTATTTCCTGCTGGTTCAGTATTTTAAAGAAGCAAATACCAGCAGCCTGTATTTTCTGAAATGGTATGACAGATATCCTGAGCTGCCCTTTCTGGGGCTGTTTTTGTCGCTGGGCTTGTTTGGGCACCTTATAATTATGTGGTTCAGCCCTGTGAAGCAGCACATCCATGGCTTGTTTTATGCGGCACCCATGTATGACATTCCAGCAATTTCAGCCTTTTTATCAATACTTATCACTACAATTAATTTTGTTATATCAGTTGAAGTCAATTTTTATCCAAAATACAGGAATTACTGCAGCCTCTTTAATGACGGAGGCTCTCTTATGGATATAAGGCAGGCAGAGCGGGAGATGAAAGCCACTCTGGTACAGGAGCTTACCTATACCTTCTCAGCGCAGTTTTTCGCCACAATCGTATTTATACTTGCTGGCACCATGCTTCTGCCATATCTGCCCCTTGGCATGAATGAGGATATGCTGGGAATCTATAGGGTGCTGTGTATAGGCTATGCCTTTTATGCTGTGGGAAACTGCGGAATGCTCATACAGCTGTATTTTTCGGACAACAGGGGAGCACTTATAAGTGGCAGTGTATTTATGCTTGTGGCAGGGCTTGCCACATGGATGTGGAAGGATGGCAGCATAAAATATTATGGGGCAGGCTTTCTGGCTGGGGGCGTGGCTTATGCCTTTGTATCGCTGCTTCTGCTATACAGGTATATGAAGAAGCTGTCATTTCATATCCTGTGCAGCCAGCCTATGGTAACAGAAGAGAATACAGGCTTTATGACGGCTATAAGCCAGTATTTTGAGAAAAGATATGAGACAAGGTTTCACAGAAAACTTTGGGAAGAGGAGCTTAAAAGGGTAAATGAGGAAGAGGAAAGCGAGTGACAGGTTACGGCAGATAATTATGCTCCTGCTTTGCAGCAGTATGCTTACTACGCTCTATGGCTGTGGCGCAGCAGGGGAGAATGATAAGGCAAAAGAGAAAAGCACAGAGCTTATGGAAGAGACGGACTGGCAGGACAACAGGGGGCAGGAGGATAAGACCCAGAATAAGAAGCTGCATGACAAGGACAGCTTGTATACAGATGATGAGACATCTGTTGTGACCATGTACCTGACAGTGAGCAGTGGAAACGCATCTGACAATACCAATCATACATGGAAAGAGATAAACAGCTATTCGGTATATGATTACAACGAGATGGGCGTTGACAGATATGCGGTGAACGGACTTTTGCAGGTGGGAGATGAGAATGGACCGGTTGAGGGAGAGCTGGGCTACGGGCAGCTTGCACCCAATGCAACAGTGACAATCAGAGGTCAGACATCATCCAGGTATTCCCAGAAAAACTATAAGATTTCCATAAAGGATGGCAAGGGTACCTGGAATGACCAGAAGGTGATAAACCTCAATAAGCATCAGCAGGACATAACACGTTTCTCAAATAAGATGTGCTATGACATAATGAAAAATCTGGATGACATGATTTCCCTCCGCACCCAGTTTGTACACCTCTATGTGAAGGACACCACAGACGGAGGGAGCGGGGGCTTTAAGGATTATGGTCTCTATACCCAGGTGGAGCAGCTCAATAAGAGAGCCTTGCAGAGTCATGGACTGGATAAGAATGGCCAGCTCTACAAGATTAATTTCTTTGAGTTTTACAGGTATGAGGATGTCATCATGCTAAAAAATGATGCTGACTATGACCAGAAAGCCTTTGAGAGGCTGCTTGAGATAAAGGGTGATGATGACCACAGCAAGCTCATAGCCATGTTAAATGATGTAAATGACTATTCGATTCCCATAGAGGAGACTATGGATAAGTGGTTTGAGGAGGATAATATCCTGTCATGGCTTGCCTTTCAGATTCTGATTGGAAATACTGATACCCAGTCCAGAAACTCGTTCCTCTACAGTCCCTTAAATGAAAATACATTTTATTTTATCGCCTGGGACTGTGATGGTGCCTTTATAGACACAAAGCGGCAGTATCAGCATATGGATGAGGATACAGGCTGGGAAAAGGGCATATCAAATTACTGGGGAAATGTCCTCTTTCAGAGAGTACTAAAGTCAGACACCTTAAGAGCCGCACTTGATGAAAAAATCGAGGAGTACAGAGGACTTATGACAGAGGAGCTTTTGAGCCAGAAAGCCAGACAGTACGCAGAGGTGGTAGAAAAATATGCTTACTCATATCCAGACTCAGAGTATATGCCAGTGACAAAGGCACAGTACGGTGAGCTGGTTGAGGATATCTCCAGTGAGGTAGAGCGCAATTATGTCCTGTACCAGCAGACCCTGGATGAGCCTATGCCATTTTTTATCGGTACCCCTGAAAAGACAGATGAGGGCATAGTGATAGGCTGGGATGCTTCCTATGATTTGAATGAGGAGAGCATAAACTACACTATAGAGCTTTCTGATGATTATAGCTTTAGCAATCCTATAGTGAGGGAAGAGGGAGTCTTTGCCCCTGAATATAAGTACAGCGGAGAGCTTAAGCCAGGGCAGTATTTTGTCAGGGTTAAGGCGGTCAACCAGTCTGGCAGGGAGCAGTACGCCTTTGACTATTATGTCACCTCGGAGTCCAAGAAGCTGTATGGAATCAAAAGCTTCTATGTACTGGAGGACGGCTCTATAGTGGAGGATATATATGAGGAATAGCAGTAAGCCTTCATTCAGGCATGAGCTTAAGTTTCTGATGAGCAAAGTAGAGGCAGAACTGCTTAAGCAGAGGCTTAATCTGGTCTTGGGCAGGGATGTATATGCAAAAAACGGCAGATACATGATAAGAAGCCTCTATTTTGACGACAGGGAGGAGAGCGCATATGAGGATAAGCTGTCGGGCGTAGAGTCCAGAAAAAAGTACAGGATACGCTTCTATGACGGGGACGACAGCATGATTAAGCTTGAGCGCAAAAGGAAAGAGGGACAGTATATACAAAAAGTCTCTGCAAGGCTCACAAAATGTGAGATGGATGAGCTTATGGCAGGACAGTATGATTTCCTGCGAAAGCGGGAAGAAGAGCTGTGCAGGGATTTTTATACAGAATGTGCCTTAAAGGGCATGAAGCCTGCTGTCATTGTAGATTATGACAGGGAGCCATATGTATATCCATATGGAGATGTGAGGATTACCTTTGACAGCAATATAAGGGCAGGGCTTAGGACTTTAACCCCCTTTGACATGCATATGCCTGTCATGGATGTGATAGACAGGGGACAGCTGATACTGGAGGTCAAATATACCCAGTATCTGCCAGAGATAATAAGAGACCTGCTGCCAGTAAATAACAGTATTCAGACGGCATATTCAAAATATACAATGTGTCTGGAAATGAGAAAGGAATTTTAGATGAGCGTAAAGGATGTTATCAAGAAATCTATTTTGGAATCAGATACCTACAATCAGGCAATCAGCCTGAGCACAATCGCAACGATTGCTGTAAACCTTATACTTGCACTTATAATGGGGCTTGTGATTTACAGGATATACAGGAGATTTTACAGGGGTGTAGTCTACAGTAAAAATTATGCCATGTCCCTGATTGGAATGACTGTGCTGACCTGCATGGTGACACTTGCCATAAGCACCAATATCATCATATCCCTTGGTATGGTGGGAGCCTTGTCTATTGTCCGTTTTCGTACAGCAATCAAGGAACCCTTAGACCTCATGTATATGTTTTGGGCAATCACATGCGGAATCGCCCTGGGTGCCAGCATGTATATTCTGGTGGCAGCAGCAGCCCTTATTATGTATGTACTTTTACTTGTCTTTGACAAGTGCAGCGGCAGCAGAGGGGCATACATATTTGTGGTACACTACAGGGGAGATGAGGCAGGAGACGAAATTATCAGGGAATTAAGAAATGTGAAACATAATGTCCGCTCCAGAATTTTAAGGGGTGATGATTCTGAGATGACAGTGCAGCTTAAATGCAGGAACAAAAATATGGCATTTGTGGAAAACATCAGAAGCCTGGCTGATGTGTCAGATGTGGCACTGCTCGACTATAACGGGGAATATCATGGATGAAAAATAAGATGCTGAAATATGTGCTTATTGTCTGCTTTGTCATAGCCCTTCTGGGCATAACTGCCATGTGTGTCTTAAAGATTTGCATAAAGGTGGAGAAAAACACATATGAGAGAACTGGTACTGCCCTGTACAATCCCTTTATTGGCTTTGCCCCAAATGCGGATTACATAGATGCGGTTGGAGATAACAGGCTGGTGTATGTGGATGTGACATGGCGTGAGTTTGAGCCAGAGCAGGGTGTATATGATTTTGCATCAATATATGAGGAAAATAACCTGGGTAGATGGCGGGATGAGGGCAAAAATGTAGTCTTTAGATTTGTCTGCGATAATCCATCTGATGAAGAGCACATGGATATACCAGACTGGCTTTATGAGCTGACCCATGATGGCAGCTTTTATGACAATGAATATGGCAGGGGCTATTCACCAGATTATGCAAACCAGAGATTTATCGAGTATCATAGCAGGGCGATAGAGGCTCTGGGAGAGGAGTTTGGAGGGGACAGCTTCTTTTGTTATATTGAGCTTGGCAGTGTAGGGCACTGGGGCGAGTGGCACGTCAGATATGATGTGGATAAGGCTGATAAAAACGCTTATGATAGTGGAGAAGCTGGCATGAGGTCTGGAATAGACAGGCTGCCAGGCTGGGATATACTAAGCCAGTATGTCACACCCTATATCAAGGCTTTTCCAAATGCAAAGCTTCTCATGCGCCGCCCCTTTCCAGCGGTAAGCCAGATGGGGCTTGGCGTATACAATGATATGACAGGTGAGCCTGACAGCACAGGCAAATGGCTGTCATGGATTGAGGATGGGGCAGTCTACAGCGAGGCGGCAGAGGAGATAGAGCTTCCTGCATGTCCTGCTGTGTGGGACAAGGCTCCTGTAGGCGGTGAGCTTACCAGCAGTATATCTATGGAGGATTTGCTCGTCACCTATGGAAAACAGACCAGAGAGCTCATCAGGCAGAGCCATATGTCATTTATAGGACCTAAATGTCCGATTGCATGTGATGAAGAGATAAGGTATTCTAAAGAGGTAGAGGGCATGAGACAGGAGCTGGGCTACTGCTATGGAGTATCGGAGTCAAAGCTTACTTACTTTAAGACCACAGGGAGGCTTAAGCTAAGACTTAAGCTCTGCAATTATGGGGCAGCACCCATGTATTTTGACTGGACTTTCTGTGTATATGTGCTGGATGAGGCAGGCAATGTCACACAGAGATATGAGACAGATACAGACCTGGGGCAGATTGGCGCAGGAAAAAGTGGGCAGGTAGAGGCTGAGCTTTATCTTGATAGGGACAAGTATCAGGATATTCCACAGCTTGCTGTAGGCATTGAAAACCCGGATACAGGGGAAGCGGCGGTTAGTCTGGATATGAAGACTGATACCCGGGGATTTATGTACATTATAACCAAAAGTACGAAATAATACGAAAAGACCATGCGGACGATTGTACTGCATGGTCTTTTTGTCTATAATAGATTTATACAGCTTCACGCAGCTTTAGAGCGTGAGTATTGGAGAAGAAAATGAAAAAAATTGCACTTATAGCAGATGGATGGAAAAGATTAGTTACATATTCATGGGTGGATGGAATTACAAGACAGGCTGAGAGCCTGGGGATAGATATATGCCTGTATTATTTCAGCTCTAATGGTAACTGGAGTCATGACAAGAAGTTTAACGACGGCGAATACATGATTTATAACCTGCCAGAGCTGGATGGATTCGATGGCATAATATTTGATTGCAGCAACATGGTGGACAGAGAACAGATAGACAGCATTGTCCGTAAGCTGGAGGAGACTTCAACACCTGTGGTCAGCATAGCATATGACATGGAGGGCTCTTATTATGTAGGAAATGACAACAAGAGACTCTTCACAGAGATGATAGACCACCTCTATAATCACCATAATTGCAGGAAATTTGTCTATGCAGGCGGTCCTGAGGGACAGTATGAGAACACTGTGAGACTTGAGGCTTTTAAGGAAGCCATGGCAGGCTATGGTATTCCTGTGACAGACGACATGTATATGAACGGAGACTATGATTTTGCCACTGGTGTCAGATACATGAGGGAGTGGCATGAGAATAAGAGGGAGTTCCCGGATGCCTTTGTATGTGCCAATGATAACATAGCAGCAGGAATATGTTCAGAGGCTGCCAGATATGGCTACAGCGTGCCAGAGGATTTTCTGGTGACAGGCTGTGACAATCTGGATAAGGCGGCATTTTTCAGTCCGCAGATTACTACGATAGAGAGCAACAGGGGCAGAATCGGTCAGACTGCCATGCAGATACTGGCAGACTTGTGGGATGGCAAGTCTGTTGAAAAATATCATTATCTCCAATCTGACCTGGTCTATGGCGAGAGCTGCGGCTGTCCTAACAACGGACGTGTGGATTACAGAAAATATGCCAAGGAACAGATAGAGTATCAGGTGACAGTGGGAGAGCAGGAAGAGGCTGTTATGACTCTCCAGAATGCGATTGAGGAATGTGTCTCATACAATGAGCTGTATGATAAGTTTGCCCAGTATGTATTCTCACTGGACTGCGATGGTCTCTATATTATCACAGACAAGGAGCTGGTTCAGGCATCTATCCATGGAGAGTTTACTAAGAAGGGATATAATCTGGACAACCTGATATTGTCATACGCAGGAGAAAAGCAAAAGGGCAGGCTTGATGTGAGAACCCTCACTGAGCTTAAGGCATACATGGAGAGCCAGCCGGGCTGTAACACATTTATGCTTTGCGCTATTCATTTCAGGGACAGGATTGTGGGCTGCACCATACTGAGAAATCCAAGGTTTTTGTACGACAATGCAGATGTGATGTCTATTAATTCCACATTTGTCACAAGGCTTGAGAACCTCTACAAGCAGAGAAAGCTTGAGGTGATAAATGAGGAGCTTAAAAATATCTACAACAGGGATGCCCTGACAGGTCTCTATAATCGTGTGGCATACACAGAGATGGTGATGCCGAGATTTGAGAAGCTCACAGAAAATGGAACAAGCTGCAGCATGATATTTTTTGACGTGGATGGCTTCAAGCAGATAAACGACACCAGAGGACACAAGTACGGTGATGAGGTCTTAAAGGAAATAGCAGAGACACTTGAGCGGGAGAAGCCGGTAGAGGGCTTTGTATACAGGTTCGGTGGGGATGAGTTTGTGCTCTTCTATCCACATAATGATGAGAAAACCATACGGGATTTCATCGAGACGGTTTCATCTGAGCTTAAGAAGAGCGATGTAAGTATAAGCTACGGAATAATCGTGACAGATCCAGCCAGTGGAAGAAGCCTTGACGAGTACATAGTCATGGCAGACAAGGAGATGTACAAGATAAAACAGGCTAAAAAAGCCAAGCATAAATACAACTTTTTTACATTAGCATAATAAAGTGTGCCATAAATCTTGCGCTGATACGTGGGTTTATGGTACATTTTTATTTATAAGACATTTAAAACTGTCGAAATCGTAAAAAGGGAGAATTATGAAAAATGAATGAATTTCTGGCAACAGTTGCGCATGTTAATGACGTGATCAACAACTTTGTGTGGGTAAAGATTGGTCTCATCCTTCTCTTGGGAACAGGTATTATAA
>CAVKUD010000066.1:0-13015 GCA_963659315.1 Senegalimassilia sp.
AACAGAAGATATAACACAGAGGAATACCAGAAAAGCTGTGAGCTTTTGAGGAAGTACTTTGATTATCCTGCCATCACAACAGATGTGATTGTGGGCTTCCCGGCTGAGACAGAGGAGGAGTTTGAGACCACAAGAGAATATCTGGAAAAGATACATTTTTACGAGATGCACATTTTCAAATACTCAAAGAGGCAGGGCACCAGGGCAGCGGTAATGGAAAATCAGGTGCCAGAGGACGTAAAGACAAAGAGGAGTGCAGTCCTCATCGAGCTTGGCAACAGGATGTCAAAGGAATACAGAGACCATTATCTTGGCATGGATAAGGAAGTACTCTTTGAGGAAAAGACTACAATAGATGGCAAAGAGTATTTTGTAGGGTACACAAAAGAATATGTCAAGGTGGCACTGGAAACAGACGAAAATGTGGAAAATATGCTTATAAGAGGCAAAATTGTTGAGCCTTTGAATGATGAAGTATACCTTATGCAGAAGATATAGGTTGTATTTTGTGAGAATTTCGTATACAATTATAGGACAAAGGGTGTGAGCGTATGGAGAATATAAATAATACACAATTTTTTACAGTACAAAAAGAGCAGGAGCTTCAGGTAAAGGATGTCCTGGAGATAGTTTACCGTGCCCTCAGTGAAAAGGGGTATAATCCTGTAAATCAGATAGTGGGATATATTATGTCAGGAGACCCGACATATATCACCAGCCATAATAATGCCAGAAGTCTGATTATGAAGGTTGAGAGAGACGAGTTGGTGGAGGAGGTTCTCAAGACATATATTGAGAACAATTTCTAAATATGAGAATACTAGGACTAGATTTCGGTTCAAAGACAGTAGGTGTTGCAGTCAGTGATGAGCTGCTTATCACAGCTCAGGGAGTTGAGATAGTGCGCAGAAAATCCCCATCAAAGCTGCGCCAGACACTTGCCAGAATTGAAGAGCTGATAGGACAGTACGGTGTGGAAAAAATCGTGCTGGGCTATCCAAAGAACATGAACAATACAGAGGGAGAACGCTGCGAGAAGACCAAAGAGTTTAAGGAGATGCTTGAGAGACGTACAGGACTTGAGGTTGTCCTGTGGGATGAGCGCCTTACAACAGTTGCCGCAGACCGTTCGATGATGGAGACAGGGATTCGCAGAGAGAACCGCAAGGAGTATGTAGATGAGATTGCGGCTATATTTATTCTGCAGGGATACCTTGATTTTTTGCGTAATTCAGGAGAATCTAAATAGATGGAAAAGATTAAATTTACAGACCCAGATACACAGGAAGTAGTAGAGTTTGCTGTGGAGGAAGAGACACAGCTCAATGGAATACGGTATCTTTTAGTTTCCGAAGGTGAAGAAGACGGAGACTGTGAAGCATATATATTAAAAGAAGTAAGCACTGATGACGAAGAGGTAGTTTATCAAATGGTTGAAGATGATGTGGAATTTTCTGCACTTGCTAAAATATTCTCTGAACTCACAGATGATGAGACAGCATTAGAATACTAATGTGGACGTGAAAAAATAATTGGAGGTAATATTTTGAAAAAAGAAAAACAGAATACGAGTAAGCTAAAAATCATTCCATTAGGAGGATTAGAGCAGATTGGAATGAATATTACTGCCTTTGAATACGAAGACAGTATTATTGTTGTGGATTGCGGTCTTTCATTCCCAGAGGATGATATGCTTGGAATAGACTTAGTAATCCCGGATGTGACTTATTTAAAGGACAACATCGACAAGGTAAAGGGATTTTTTATCACCCACGGACATGAGGATCATATTGGTGCAATCCCTTATGTGCTCAAGGACATCAATGTACCTATTTATGCCACAAAGCTGACAATAGGAATAATCGAGCATAAGCTTGAGGAGCATGACATGCTCAAAAAGGTAAAGCGCAAGGTAGTAAAATATGGTCAGCATATTAATCTTGGATGCTTCAGAGTGGAGTTTATTAAGACAAACCACAGTATTCAGGATGCAGCTGCCCTTGCAATTTACTCTCCTGCAGGAATTGTTGTACACACAGGAGATTTTAAGGTGGATTACACACCTGTATTTGGAGATCCAATCGATTTACAGAGATTTGGAGAGATTGGTAAAAAGGGTGTACTTGCACTTTTATGTGACAGTACAAATGCTGAGAGGGCTGGCTTCACACAGTCTGAGAAATCAGTAGGAAAGGCACTTGACAATATTTTCTCTGAACACAAGAACCAGAGAATTATCATTGCTACATTTGCGTCTAATGTTGACCGAGTGCAGCAGATTATAAATTCAGCAGAAAAGTTTGGACGTAAGGTTGCGATTGAGGGACGAAGCATGGTAAACATTATTTCTATAGCTTCTGAGCTTGGCTATCTTACACTGCCAGACAATATTTTAATTGATGTGGATATATTAAAGAGCTATCCAGATGAGCAGACTGTTATCATTACAACAGGCAGTCAGGGCGAGTCTATGGCTGCTCTTTCAAGAATGGCAAACGGAACCCACAGAAAGGTTGCCATAAAGCCAAATGACTGTATAGTATTCAGCTCAAATCCAATACCAGGTAATGAGAAGTCTGTAACAGGAATCATAAATGAGCTTATGATGAAGGGGGCTGACGTTATATTCCAGGATGTGCATGTATCAGGACATGCATGCCAGGAGGACATCAAGCTTATATACCAGCTGGTTAATCCAAAGTACTCTATTCCTGTACATGGTGAGTATAAGCACCTTGTTGCCCAGGCAAAGATTGCAGAGGAGCTGGGCTATGATACAGAGCATATAAAGCTTCTTTCATCAGGTGATGTGCTTGAGATAGATGAAAACGAGGCAAAGGTTACAGGCAGAGTCCATGTAGGAAACATCATGGTAGATGGACTTGGCGTAGGTGATGTAGGAAATATCGTCTTAAGAGACAGGCAGAAGCTTGCCGAGGATGGAATCATCATCGTTGTCATGACCCTTGAGAGCGGCTCTGGTCAGGTACTCGCAGGCCCTGATATTGTATCAAGAGGCTTTGTATATGTCAGAAATTCAGAGAGCCTTATGGATGAGGCAAAGACTGTTTTAGACGCAACCATGGAGAAATGCATGGATAGAAACATTACAGACTGGGGCAAAATCAAAAACGAAATCAAGGACTCATTAGGTGAGTTTGTCTGGAGAGAGACAAAGAGACGTCCAATGATAATGCCTATTATTATGGAAGTATAGGAGAGTAGAATGCAGTTCAACAAGGCTTTGTTCAAATTTATTAAAGTAGCTTTTACAATAATGGTTATACTCCTCATTGTCTATGCGGCAGTGAGAATCAGTAATACTGCCTATGATTTTGGTTATCGGGTCTTTACCGAGACAGCTATTGATAAGGCTCCAGGAAAAGATGTGACTATACAGGTCACAGATGGCATGAGTGCGAAGGAGCTTGGAGAAGAGCTTGAGACAAAGGGGCTTGTCAGGGATGCTAATTTGTTCCAGATACAGCTTAAGTTGTCTGCATATTCTAAAAAGATTAAGGCTGGTGTGTATACATTAAACACTTCAATGACTCCCAAGGAAATGATGGTAGTCATGGCAGCAACAGAGGAAAATACAGAGGAGAGTACTGAAAGCAGTACCCAGTCAGAGGAATCAACGGAAGGTCTTGCTCCTGTAGATACTGAGACAGAGCAGGAAGTGGAAGCGGAGTAAGCAGTAATGATAGTAGATGAGAGACTGGTGACTTATATCAATTCCCTTGATAAGGGAAATACGGCAATTCTTGATGAAATTGAGAGGGAAGCCTTAGACAGCTATGTGCCCATAATCCGCAAGGACATGCAGAGCTTTTTAAAATTACTTCTCACAATGCAAAAACCAATGCGCATTCTCGAGGTAGGGACTGCGGTTGGTTTTTCGGCAATTTTGATGGCTGAATATGCCCCGACAGGGTGTCAGATTGTCACCATAGAAAATTATGATAAGAGAATACCTATAGCGAGAGAGAACTTTAAGAGGGCTGGAAAGACAGATCAGATTACCCTCCTGGAGGGAGATGCCGCAGAGGTACTTAAGACCATAGATGAACCCTTTGACATGATTTTTATGGATGCTGCAAAGGGACAGTATATTAATTTTATGTCAGATGTGCTGAGACTCTTGAAAAAGGACGGAGTATTAGTGTCTGACAATGTGCTTCAGGACGGTGACATCATAGAATCCCATTTTATTGTGGAGAGAAGAAACAGAACCATCTACAAGAGAATGAGGGAGTATTTGTATGAGCTTACCCACAGAGAGGATTTGGTGACATCTGTGCTTCCAGTAGGAGACGGAATTACTGTGTCTGTGAAGATAGATTGATAATCGAGCAGTTTTTATAGGAGAAAAAATGAGAGATATTGAATTACTGGTACCTGCAAGCAGTCTTGAGGTGCTTAAGATAGCCGTCATATATGGAGCGGATGCTGTGTATATAGGTGGTGAGGCATTTGGACTCAGAGCCAAGGCTAAAAATTTCAGCTATGAAGAGATGGCAGAGGGTATTGCATTTGCCCATGCCCACAACGTAAAGGTTTATGTTACAGCAAATATTCTTGCCCACAACTATGATTTGGATGGAGTGAGAGCTTATTTTAAAGAATTAAACCAGATGAAGCCGGACAGACCGGATGCCCTTATTATTGCTGACCCTGCAATATTTATGATTGCCAAGGAGGAGTGTCCTGACATAGACAGGCACATAAGCACTCAGGCGAACAATACCAACTATGGCACCTACAAATTCTGGTGGGATTTGGGAGCCAGCAGGGTGGTGACAGCCAGAGAGCTGTCTTTGCGGGAAATCAAGGAAATCCGTTCAAAAATAGACGATAAGATGGAAATTGAGACATTTATCCACGGAGCCATGTGTATCTCATACTCTGGCAGATGCCTTTTGTCTAATTATTTTACAGGCAGGGATGCAAACCGTGGAGCCTGTACCCATCCATGCAGATGGAAATACTCTGTTGTGGAGGAGAAGCGTCCAGGAGAGTATCTGCCAGTATATGAGAATGAGCGTGGCACATATATTTTCAATTCTAAGGATTTATGCATGATTGAGCATATACCAGACCTGATTGATGCAGGAATCGACAGCTACAAAATCGAGGGACGTATGAAGACAGCCCTGTATGTGGCAACTGTTGCCAGAACCTACAGAAAGGCTATAAATGATTACCTCGAATCTCCAGAAAAGTATCAGGAGAATATGCCTTGGTATCTTGACCAGATTACAAGCTGCACATACAGACAGTTTACCACGGGCTTCTTCTATGGCAAGCCAACAGAGGAGACCCAGATATATGACAATAATACCTATGAGAAGGGCTATACCTATCTGGGAATAGTGGGTAAAGCTAATGACAAGGGTATGTACCGCCTGGAACAGAGAAACAAATTCTCAGTGGGTGAGGAAATCGAAGTGATGAAGCCGAACGGAGACAACATCACAGTCACTGTAAAGGCTATGGAGGATGAAAAGGGCGAGGCAATGGAGTCATGTCCACATCCACAGCAGATTTTTTACGTTGATTTGGGAATACAGCTTGATGAGTATGATATTTTAAGAAGGCAGGAGAATGAGGCAATAGCCTTGGATTAGTTATGAAGAAGAAAGCAAACAGAGTTTTAGCCATTATATTTCTAATATTTGCGATTGGTGTACTTGCAGTCGGGATAACCTGGTCTGGTGAGGTAAAAGCCAGCATGAAGGATACTGAGCTGCGCCTTGCAGAGATACAGCAGAGTATCGATGCCAGCGCTGATAGTTCAATAATATCAGGCAGCATAGAAAACTATAATCAGAATGTCAAGGTTTATAACAGCTATCTTGATATGTATGATATGGGCTTTAAGCTTATCATGACCCTTATCATTGCAGATTTGGTTGTGGTTATTATTCTGATTGCCATGGATAAGGCTGATGAGGAGGAGACTGCCTCGGCAAAGAGCCTGCCTGCCAGTGAGAAGAAAGAAAAAGAGAAGTTACAAAAGGCAGAGGCAAAAGTCAAATCTGAGGATTTGCCAAAAGATAAGACAAAGCATAAGTTTGGAATTAAATCAGGACTTGAGGCTGCTGCAAGGTCAAATACAGGTGTAGAATCAGATACAGGTGTAGAATCAGATACAAGTGCAGTATCAGCTCCTAATACAGAAACGAATGTGAGCACAGCAACGAATATCGGGGCAGCATCAAGTGAAAATATGGGAGCATATGCAAATGAGAGAGGGGAAACTGGCGTATATACAGAGACCAGTGCAGAAGCAAAAATGCAGAAAACCAATCTCGGCGGTCAATCCACAATAGAGCTTACAAAACAGCTGAGAGCTTATAAGAATCAGCTTGCAGCTGGTAAAATCACCGAGCAGGAGTTTATCAGACGCAAGGAAGAGCTTCTTAAGTCTATTTAATTCATAAATTTATTTTGCTAATTTAAGTATTACAGTATACATTTGATACTCGCTAATCATACAGTCGTGTTGATTCACTTGTACTAAATAATCAGGATAGCCAGGCTGGCTATCCTGAATTTTATTTATTATGGCAGCTCAAGCTTATACTGCTTCATCCAGTAGTTGAGCTGGATATAGTAAGCCATAAGCTGTGGACCAGCCATAAGCTGACCATACCAAGGCTTTCCAAGCTCCTTTGGAGCTGCTATAAATGCCTTGACCTTTTCAATATCAAATAACGGAAGTACAGGAGAGCTTTTATCTGAGATTATTTCAGTTAGGGCATCCTTTAGCAGGGCTTCATATCCAGGATGATAAGTCTTAGGATATGGGCTTTTTTTGCGCTTTGAAAGCTTATCAGGCAGTAGGTCAAGGGTTGCCTCTCTAAGCAGGGTTTTCTCCACACCATTTTGATATTTCATGCTCCAAGGGACACTGTAGACATATTCTATTATCCTGTGGTCTGCAAATGGAACCCTTGCCTCAAGTCCAGAATACATACTGGCCCTATCCATTCTGTCTAATAAGGTCTGCATGAACCATTTTATATTGAGATAGCCAATCTCAAGCCTTCTCTTTTCGGCAGCCTCCATAGCTGGTAAATCAAGCCTTGATAGAGAGGTCCTATAGGCATCATGGGCATAGTCCTTCAATTCAAGCCTGGTCTGCCAGTCTGCTGACAGGAGCCTGGTTCTTGCATCAGCGTCTGCCGACCATGGAAAATCGTCCCTGTTCATAAGCTCTGGCCGGTAGAGCCATGGGTAGCCTCCGAATATCTCATCCGCACACTCGCCTGTCAGGGCAACCTTGTTTTTGGATGCCACAAGAGAGCAGAAAAAGAGGAGAGAAGCATCTACATCTGCCATGCCAGGAGCATCCTTTGCTATGACTGAGCTAAAAAGTGAGTCAAAGAGCTGCTTTTCATCACAGCGCAGATATTCGTGGTTAGTAGGAAAACGCTCAAGCATTATATTGACATATGGCTCATCCCGCTCAGGCTGGAAGCTGTTAGAAGCAAAATATATATCGTTTTCCTTAAAGTCAAATGAGAAGGTGTTGAGCTTTTCTCCCTTCAGATAACTGTAGGCAAGGGATGTCACGATGGAGGAGTCGAGTCCACCTGACAAGAATGTACATACAGGCACGTCTGAAATCATCTGCCTTTTGACAGCATCCCTTACCAGATATGAGACCTTTTCCACTGTGGACTGGTAATCATCTGTATGCTCATGGTAGCTTATATCCCAGTATTTTTTGTCACAGTAGCCATACTCATTAAAGATAATATAGTGTCCTGGAAGTACTTCACGTATGTTTTTAAAGAGACTTATGCCAGGAGTCTTGGCAGGACCTATACCCAGGATTTCCTGCATGCTCTGCAAATTGATTTCAGGGACTACGCCTGGATATTTAAAGATTGCCTTTGGTTCGGAGGCAAAAATCAGTCCGTTTTTGGCAGGGCTGTAGAAGAAGGGCTTGACGCCCACCCTGTCCCTGTACATGTATAATTGTCTGGTAGAATCATCCCAGATTGCAAAGGCAAATATACCATTTAGCATATTTACGAATTCTGGACCATATTCTATAAAAGCAGCGAGAATTATTTCTGTGTCAGAAGTGGTTTCAAAATGTACGCCTAAGGATTCAAGCTCGGCTTTTAACTCATCAGTATTGTAGATTTCGCCATTATAGCAGATGGCATATTCCCTGCCTGAGATGTTTTTAATCATAGGCTGGTTACCTCCTGCTATATCCCTGATACTGAGACGGGAATGACAGAAGCCACAGTGCTCCTTTAGGTATTTGCCAAAGTTGTCATGACCACGATGAGCCAGTGATTTTGACATATCATCAAGTATATTCAGATTCCTCACAGTGTCGTTTAGAAAATTTTTTCCAAAATTACAAAAACCAGCTATACCACACATAGTTACTCCTTGAGAGCTGTTAGTGTAGTATATGCTGGCTTTATGTTTGTGTGCATGTAAGCTGCTATGCTGCAGCCTACTTGTAAAAGTCAATAATCCTGTCAAGCCGGGATGTCATGTTTGATAAAAGTAAATCAAGTATTGTGATAGCCGCCATTGATTCAACTACCACAACTGCCCGTGGCACGATAATAGGGTCGTGGCGTCCGTGAATACTTATCTCTATTTCTTCCCCAGATTTATTTACGGTGTTTTGTGTAGAGGCGATGGATGGTGTGGGCTTAAATGCGGCTCTGAACACCAGAGGAGACCCGTCTGACATGCCGCCAAGTACACCGCCAGAGTGATTAGTCTTTTTTGTAATATTTTTGCTGCTAATATTTGCTGCATTGCTTTCAGTGCAAGTATCTATATGGTCTTTATCTACGATGAAGGCATCATTATTGTCTAAGCCTGCAGCCTGTGCGACTGCAAAGCCATCACCAATCTCAAAGCCTTTTACAGCTCCGATTGACATAATAGCCTTGCCAAGATTTGCGTCAAGCTTGTCAAAAACAGGCTCGCCGAGACCAACAGGAAGCCCAGTGACAAGGCACTCACAGATTCCACCAGCCGAGTTCTTATTTTCAATACATTCGCTCAAATACTCAGAAGCCCTTGCCGCAGCATCTGCGTCTGGCATATAGAGTGAATTATTTGAGATTTCCGCAGCATCAAATTTATCCATATCAACTGATATAGAGCCAATGCTCTTGGTATATGTGACAAAATTAATACCCATCTGATTTAAGAGCTTTACCGCAATAGCACCAGCAGCAACTCGACCAATAGTTTCACGTCCGGAAGAGCGACCGCCGCCTCTGTAATCTCTGAAACCGTATTTTTCGTCAAAGCAGAAATCAGCATGTCCAGGTCTGTAGTAGGAAGCAATCTCACTGTAGTCTTTTGACTTCTGGTTTGTATTCCATACCACCATGGAAATAGGTGTGCCAGTTGTCCTGCCCTCAAAGACACCGGAGAGAATCTCCACAGAGTCATCCTCCTTACGTGGAGTTGTGAATTTAGACTGACCAGGCTTTCTGCGGTTTAAGAATTTCTGAATGTCAGCCTCACATAACTCAAGACCAGCAGGGCAGCCATCCACCACCACACCAAGCCCCTTGCCATGGGACTCACCCCAGGTAGTAATTTTGAATATATTTCCTAATGTAGATCCAGACATGTTTCTTCTCCTTGATTTCTTTTTGTAAAATATTATAAGTAATCGTAAGTTGAATCGTCAAGGTCGATATGCTATATTTTATATAGATTAGTGTGTTATGGGATTTGTATATAACTTGGGATAGGATACGGTGCCGAGATTATAAGTAATTTGTGACGTGTGGAGGATATTAGATTTTCTTAGTGCTCTGTGTGTCATCCAGCAACTCGGCAACAGGACGTTGCCGAGAGCGAGACCTGAGCCATGGATGGCGAATGTCAAGCGGTTGAGTTAAGTTATCATAGATTAAATCAGAGCATTTAGAAAATCTTATATCAGTAACAAGACACAAATTACTTATAATCTCGGCACCGTATCCGCTTCAAAATCTAAAAATCTCATAACACACTAATTTGGATAAAATGCACAGAAAGAGAAGGAAATATATGGAATTCAACGGAGTTTATCATCAGGCATACGACAACTACTGCTACCCTCTGAACGAGGATGAGCTGGTCATAAATATAAAAACAGGCTACGACGTGCAGAGAGTCTTCATCATATTAGGAGACCCATTTGAAGCCGGCATATTAGGCGGTGGCGAGCACTGGGAAGGAGAAAAGCAGGAGATTTTCTTTAAGAAAAGACTCAAAAACCAGCTCTGGTGGACTACAACTGTAAAGCCAGAGTATAAGAGACTCAAATATTACTTTGAGCTATGGACAGAGGGTGAAAAATGGTTCTACTTTGAGGATGGCTTTGTAAGCCAGACCCAGAAGGAGCTTGAAGGACGAAGCAGACAGTGCTTTACATTCCCATGGATGAACCCATGTGATGTACCAGTGACACCTAAATGGGTAAATGACACTGTGTGGTATCAGATATTCCCAGACAGATTCTGCAACGGCGACCATTCCATCGACCCAGACTATGTTGTGCCATGGAGAAGCAGCAAGAAGTCTGTCAAAAATGAGGAGTGCTTTGGAGGAGACCTGGCTGGTGTGACCAGTAAGCTTGACTATTTAAAAGACCTTGGCATAACAGGAATATACCTGACACCAATCAATGAGGCACCATCAAACCATAAGTATGATACAACAGATTATTCAAAGATTGACCCTCGCTTTGGAGATGAGGAGACTTTTATAAATCTTGTCAATGAAGCCCACAGCAGGGGAATAAGGGTAATGCTTGACGGAGTGTTTAACCACTGCGGATATTACTTTGCTCCATGGCAGGATGTGCTGGAAAAGGGCAGGGAGTCAGAGTATTTTGACTGGTTCATGATAAATGAATGGCCAATCGACAGAAAGGGCAAGGCGGCAAGGAAAAAGCAGCTCTATACCTTTGCTTTTTATGACAATATGCCAAAGCTCAATACCAATAACCAGAAGGTAAGGGATTACTTTGTAGACATATGTGCTGGCTGGGTAGAAAAATATAAAATAGACGGATTGCGACTTGATGTGGCAAATGAAATATCCCACAGATTCTGTAAGGAGCTTAGAGCCAGATTAAAGGAAATCAATCCAGATATTTACATTCTGGGAGAAATATGGCATAATGCTCTTCCGTGGCTTCGTGGTGATGAGTTCGATGCAGTTATGAACTATCCACTTGGAGAGAGTATTAAGGATTTCTGGATTGACAAGAGTTTAACAAACGAAGACTTTGAGTATACAGTAAACAGATGCTATACGATGTATATGCAGCAGACCAATGATGTGCTCTTTAATCTCCTGGATTCCCACGATACCAAGAGACTCAGAAGTGATGTGAAGAGTCTGGACGAGTATTTTGCCCAGCTGGCAGTTTTATTTGCCATGCCGGGAAGTCCATGTATCTATTATGGCACAGAGATTGCCATGGAGGGCAGCTATGACCCTGATTGCAGAAGATGTATGCCATGGGATGATATAGAGGCAGGAAAATATACTGACAGAATTAATATTATTTCTTCACTCATACATTTGAGATACAGCGAGCCCCTGTTAAAGAGCAGAAATTTCCACTTCCCAAATGATGTCAGCGATGACCCAAGGGTTATACAGTTTAGAAAAGTAGACTGGGAAGATCAGTATGTGGAGGTTATCATTAACTGCTCGGATGCTGATATTGAGGTGCCAGCTAAGGGCGAGACCTTATTTGAGAGACACTATATTGATACTGCTCTTTTACAGAATGGTATACTGATTAGAAAGATAACAAAATAAATTATTTAATTTAATAGAAAGAAAAGGTGCATAAATGGCAAAATACGAGTTATTAAAGCAGGAGGGCAGAGCCAAGCGTGGAGTTTTCCACACTGTGCATGGCGACATCCAGACTCCTGTATTTATGAATGTAGGTACAGTTGGTGCCATTAAGGGAGCTGTGTCTACAGATGACCTTAAGACAATTAAATGTCAGGTGGAGCTGTCAAATACTTATCATCTCCATGTCAGAACAGGCGACAAGCTGATAAAAGAGGTTGGTGGACTTCACAAGTTTATGGCATGGGACAGACCAATCCTTACAGACTCAGGCGGATTCCAGGTATTTTCTCTGGCAGGACTCAGAAAAATCAAGGAAGAGGGAGTATATTTTAATTCCCACATAGACGGCGCAAAAATATTCATGGGACCAGAGGAGAGTATGCAGATACAGTCAAATCTCGGCTCTACAATAGCTATGGCATTTGACGAGTGCCCATCCAGTGTGGCAGACAGAAAGTATGTGACAGACTCTGTAAACAGGACAACACGCTGGCTGGAGCGCTGCAAAAAAGAAATGGCAAGACTCAACAGTCTTGAAGATACAGTAAATAAGGAACAGCTTTTATTTGGCATCAACCAGGGAGCAATCTACGAGGATATCCGAATCGACCATGCCAAGAGAATCTCAGAGCTGGATTTGGACGGATATGCAGTAGGAGGACTGGCAGTAGGAGAGACTCACGAGCAGATGTATCACATACTTGATGAGACAGTGCCTTACCTCCCAGTAGACAAGCCAACCTACCTTATGGGAGTTGGAACTCCTGCAAATATTTTAGAGGGTGTAGAGAGAGGAATTGACTTCTTTGACTGTGTATATCCATCCAGAAATGGACGACACGGACATGTGTATACAAAGTTTGGCAAGCTAAATCTCTTTAACCAGAAATTTGAGAAGGACATGCGCCCAATCGAGGAGGGCTGCCAGTGCCCAGCTTGTAAGACTTACTCAAGAGCCTATATCAGACATCTGTTAAAGGCAAAGGAAATGCTTGGCATGAGACTCTGCGTACTCCATAACCTGTATTTCTACAACAATATGATGGAAGAAATCAGGGATGCTTTAGATAACAACAGGTTTGCAGCTTTTAAGGATGATATGCTCTACACTATGTCTCATGGTGAGTAGTTTATATGCAAAATATTATAAAAT
>CAVKUD010000067.1:0-12929 GCA_963659315.1 Senegalimassilia sp.
GCCTTTGGCTTCTCATTTGTGCTGACTGCTGTCTCCATGCTTATTCCTGGAAAAATCGCAGGACTTTTTACAACGGATGCAGAGCTTATAGGAATATGCAGCCAGGTACTGCCGATATTTATGGCTGGAATGCTGGTGTTCGGACTTCAGACAGGCAGCCAGAACTGCTTCTTATCCCTAGGCAAAGCCAAGCAGTCCCTGTTTTTTGCCCTGCTCAGAAAGGTAATACTGCTTACACCACTTGCAATTATACTGCCTAATGCGACACAGCATATTATGGGATTATATTTTGCGGAGCCAATCAGTGATGCAGCTTCTGCGATTTGCTGTATAATAGTATTTATTATAACCTTGAAACATGAATGTACACCAAAGGAAAGAAAATAAATATGCAAAATAAAAAGATTCTTGGCAAACTGGCGGTCATTGCGCTTCTTATATTTGCGGTATGGTTTTATCGTGACTCTATGGGAGATATTTTGAATGGTATCAGACAGATTAAGGTCTGGCAGATGGTTATATGTACCATACTTGCTACCATATATTTCCTGCTGGATGGCATGCTTATTTTTCTTGCAACGAGGGAGTTCAATCGGGAATGCCTGGTGAAAAATTCAGTGGCTACAACATTCCTGTGCGAATTTTACCGTCTCATTACACTTGGAAGCGGAGCCTGTCTTGCTGAGGTCTTGTATGTGTCAAAGGCTGGCACTACGGCGGCACAGGCGACAGCAGGAGGCGTGTATAAGTATACATTGAAGAAGAGCAGCATAGTCCTGTGGGGGTTGGCTGGATGTGCTTATCTGTACATTAAAACATATACAAGGAATATGATTTGCGGTTACAGAACCTTTATTCTTATTGCAACAATGATTAGCTTTGCAATAATTCTGGCATTGATACTTATATCAGTTTCAGAAAAATTCTCGCATATGCTGGCAAAGCTTTTGGACTTCTTTTCGGGCAGGATAGCCTTTGTCCAAAAGCATGAGGAAGAGTGGTACGATTATATTATGTGCCTGAGTGTAGAGGGAAAGACTCTCTGGAAGAACAAGAAGAAAAGCTTTCTTATGCTGGCAATCAACCTCTTAAAATGCTTTGTGATTTACTGTGTGGTAGTGGTTATTTTAAGTAATAATGGGGTCCTGTCATGGTTTGACATTATCGCTGTTATGGCGGCATCATATTTTCTGGCAGGGGTTATACCTGCACCATCTGGTGTGATGTCACTGGAATTTGTGTATGGACTCTTGATGGCGGCATTTCTGCCAGTGGGAGTGTCAGTGCCTGCGATTCTTACATTCAGGTTTTTCACATGGATTTATCCTGCGGTAGTCGGGGGAGTGTATAAATTTTGTTATAAGGGATTGAATAATAAGGAATAATTGGATATGTGTTTATAAGCCATTTGGATTGAAGTCCAGATGGCTTTTTTAAATGTCTCCTTTTTCAAGTTTGAGATAATATTCAGCGAGCTTTAACGCCTGCTCTACTTTCTGTCTCGGATAAGCCTTGCTGAGTCTGCGGATTGTAAATGACAGCGAATCAGCATCGGATTCATCACCAAATATAAGATAGTCAAGAGAGACATCTGTAAGTTCGGAAATGTGTACCAGAACATCTAAATTTGGAACACGCTTACCTTCTTCGATAAGTGACAGGTATGACGGCGAGATGTATAGAACATCTGCAAAATAGGCTTGTGTCTTATTTTTTTTAAGGCGCAGGCTGCGTATTCGTTCGCCCAAGGCTTTGGCGTCTATATTGTAGTTTTCCATGTGCCCCTCCAATTTTTAAATGATGATAGTATTTAAATTGTATTAGATATTTGTGTCAATAACTTTACTGGGAGTAAAGTAAAGTTGACAACCAAGAGCCTGAAAAGGGTGCAACTCTTAAAAATATATTAACTGATAGTAAATAAAATATTGACAGTCAGTAATGCCAATGGCAATATATAGGAATGGAGGACTGACGATAGAAGACCTTAATAAAGTATGTGCAGAGTATAGAAAGTTGAAACCTGATGAGTAAAAAAATGGATGAAGTCTTTAGTATATTGCAAGATTATGATATAAGGCATGATTTTTGGCAGAGACATAAAGTACGGCATATCCTCAGTCAAGTAAAGGACAGGGATATTATTAAAGAGATAGGCATGGCTGATTTACCACAAATAATTGATTTGCTGTATTACAAGTATGGTGGAAAATACAGATTGATAGACATAGGTGGAGACTGCATGTTTAGATTTGGTAGGACAAATGTGGCAAATTCTTCATATCTGCCTACATTTATACACTTTATATCGATTGAGAATAATGTCCTAAAGATAGAAGGTAATGTGTCATGGCCAGCTGTTCTGGATAAGGAATTTAAATTTGCTGTAATAGAAAATGAATGGAAGCATATGTGCGAACTGCATAATGCAAATTTGGACTTAGCCAATGGTAAAAACACATATGAAACCAGAAAAGCATTTTGCTACCGAACAAGCCTGGATAATGAGCAGAAGCTTGAAATTAAATTTTGTTATGAATGTAATGACATAGACAGCATCAGTAGAAAAATAAATGCTATGCGATTCAGCCCAGTAGCAGATTGTATAGCAGGACAGTACAGCATAATGAATGGCTGGCTTGTATACATATCAGGAAATGTTCTTGTTCTGGAGAGGGCAAATGATGAAAAAATGAGGGAAAAAGAGGAGGCTTTCCAAGCGCAAATAATTAAAAATGATGTGATAACAGGGAAATGGGCTGTTGAATTACGGAATAGATATTTTGCAAAACTTAAGGAGAAAAAGAAACCTATATGGCTGTTCATGGACAGACCTGATAGAGCCGACGATAATGCAGAAGTGTTTTTCAGATACATGCAGCGGCATAAAGAGATAGAGACTGTATTTGTAATAGAGAGTAAGTCAAAGGATTATGAAAGGATTGCTTCAATTGGAAAGGTCGTAGATTTATATTCTAAAGAGCATTACCTGACAGCCCTATTGGCAGATTATATAGTGTCATCTCAATGCAATGGAGTTGTAGAAAATCCATTTTGGGATAAGGCAGAGTATTGCAGAGATTTGTACCATAAACCTAAAATAATATTTCTGCAACATGGTGTAATAAAGGATGATATGAGCCTGACACTCAATAGATATAATACGAATTTTACTGGTTTTATTACAAGTACAAGAGCTGAATATGAGTCAATCATAGAATATCCATATTTTTATACAGATAAGGAAGTGTGGCTTACTGGACTTCCTATTTTTGATGAATTAGAAAATCGACCACAAAGAATAATTCTGGTGATGCCAACATGGCGCCAGAGCCTCATGCATCAGGCGTGGAATGAAGAAAATGAGATGATGGAATGGGTTCCTAATGGAGAAATTAGAGAAAGTGAGTATTACCATAGATATTATTCCCTGTTGCATAATGAAAAGCTGTTGGAAATCTGTAAGGAATATGGCTATAAGATAGCATTCAAATCACATCCACTAATAGAACCCTTTATAAAAGATATAGTCGATAATGAAATGCTTGAGTGGTGGGATTCAGATAAAACATACAAAGATGCTTTTGCAGAGGGAAGCCTGCTGGTTACTGATTATAGCAGTGTAGCATTTGAATTTGCATACCTTAGAAAACCAGTTGTTTATTATCAATTCGATGAAAATACATTTTTTAAGACGCATACATATCGAAAAGGATATTTTGATTATGTGGGAAATGGCTTCGGAGAAGTGGTGAATACAGAAGAAAAACTGGTGGATACAATATGTGACTATATAAGGCGAAATTGTGAGTTAAGTGAATACTATAAAGAAAGAATAGAAAGTGCTTATCTTACGTCAGAAAACAATACATGTGAGCAAATATACAAAATGATGTGTAGAGGAGGAAAAAATGAGTTTTACACATAATAAATATAAATTAGTTGAATTGAAGCAGAGTGAAAATAGAGTGATATTTACAATAGAGCTTGAGGCTGAATTAGATGTAAGAGAAGTCTATTTAAATAATTATTATGAGGGATTATATATTCAAATAGGTAAAAGCAAATATAATATATACGCCGAAATACAAGAAAAGTATATTGTGGGAGAGCTTCTTTATGAGGTTGTTGCAAATAATACAACAGGCAAAAAAGATAAAAACAGATTGTGGATACGAAATCGTATTGGAAATACTTATATTGAAGAACCTGTATATATTAATTGTGAAGAAAGAATACTTTGCTTTGGTCAGAATAGAAAATATGAATTCATCCCAGCAAACCATCTGGAATGGTATTTTTGTAAATATACGAACGAGCTTAATGGAAAAAATCCATTTGATAATGAGGGATTAGAAGATAGTATAAGGCAAATTACGGATGTTAAAATCGAAACTCAGGAAAAGAATGTGTTTGTATATGGAGCTATCAGCTCTGATGAAATAGAACAGGAAGAAAAAGAATTCTGTTTAGTATGGAAGGAAATAAAAAATAAGAAGAACTATTATTTTCATAATGAGGAAATGAGGGATGGGGAGTTTGTATACCAAATTACCGAAGAGGAAATAGAACAGTTTGGAAAAGGAGATATTGAGGGAAAAGTTTTTGAATGGGGAGTTGTTGATTCAAAGGGGCAGGAATACAGACTTGTTATATCTGATAGTTTAGAGATTGAAAATCTGGAAATATCAGCAAAAGATTTTACTACTGAAATGAGCAGGACAAGCAATAATACAGTGCAGATGCGCACCTTGTCATCAATTTATTTTGATTTTTTGGATGTGTCAGAAAATGGAAATGAGATGATTGTAGAGTTTAGGAAGAAAACCTATGATTTGACATTAGAGTCTGTGATTGCACAGAAAGTAAATACAGATATTGAATATCAATTACCATTTTCAATTATTAGTGAAAATGAAGATAAAATTATGTATAGCATAAAATTGCAGATAGATATAGATGAAGAAGATTTTAAAATAGGAGTTCATCAGTTTTGGGTTGAAGTCAGAGATGGAATATTTATTGACAGGTATCCAATGAGACTTTTGCGTAAAAGAAGGCTGACAGAGAATACATATCTTATTTCAAAACACCCATATGCACTAATTAGTAATAATTATTATAATTGTTTGTTTTACAATGATACATCAAGTAATTTAAAGTGTAATATCATTCCAAAAGTTTTGAAAATGCAAATAACAATGGCAAAGATTATTTCTGACAAAATTAAGTTAGGAGTGTCAGTAAAAAAAGAGCCATTTTTCGATAGCGTTACAAATGTAAGGATGCTGGCTGAAAATAACGATGAGATTTGTTTAGGCTATGCCGTAACGGAAAGCCGAAATGAAAATAAAGTAGAAATTGATATACCAGTGGAAAAACTGTGTATTTATGGAGCAAATTCATTTTTTAGCCTGCAAATGGCTTTTGAGGGACGTAGTGAAGGTGTAAAAGTAGAAAATAATATGCACAGACCAGCTGTTAATAATAGAGAGACGAGATCGTTCAGCAGCATATTAAAGACCAGTGATGGTGTATTTAGAAGGATTTGGGGAAATCATGTGAGAGGCTCTTATATGATAGGGGCATCGGAAAATTTACAGCTGATATGTGAGAAAGGGGCATGGTTCTCAGAAGAAAAATTATTTATAAAAGCTGGATGGAGCGATGAGATAGCTTTAATAGAATACAACGATATGCAGCCTTCTCTTTATCTAAAGAATAAAATTACAGAGGAAGAAATTAAGTTTGAGAAGACTGACTGCGCAGATGATGCCGGGGAAGAAGACGGAATTATATACGAAATTTCTAATGATAATTTTGCAGAAGGCGAGTTTGTTGTGTGCGCAGAATTTGAAAATGGTATGAGGACGTATCTGGAAATGACATCTCCATCAATGACAAACCTCTTATATGAGGAGAAGAAGAAAGTACAGTTAAAAAGGAAAGAGGGATATTTAGAAATTATAGTGGATGAGTTGCTGATTTTCGAGGATGAATCAAGGGTAAGAGAGTGTAATAGGATTATTCAAAAGGCTCGTGAAGAAAATACAGACAGCAACAGAAAAATATGGCTTGTGGGAGAAAACTATGGTTTATCTGCAAGAGACAATGGCTTAGCCTTTTTTGAATATTGCATGAAAAATAAAGCAATTGTAGAGGCTGAGGTATATTTTGTGACGAAAAAAGAAAATCAGGATATAGCATGTGTAGAACAGTACAGGGAGAATGTTCTTGTTTATGACAGCCCAGAGCATATTTATTATGATGAGCTGGCGGAGTTTTATATTGTCTCGCATGGAATAAGAGATGTCATGCCTTCACTATATCACAATAAAACTGGTGTATATCACAAACCGGTAATTTATCTACAGCATGGAATTGCCGCTATGAAAAAATTTGATATAAATAATAAATCATATGGAGGCAGTATTCGCAAATTTATTGTTTCATCAGAACAGGAAAAAGAGTTACTGGTGGACAATAAACAGTTTTGGGAAGATGAGATTGCAAATACTGGACTAGCCAGATATGATAAATTACTTTCAGAAAATAGCGCAAGTGGTAAATACATATGGATTATGCCAACATGGAGGGATTGGCTGGTAAAGTCTGAAGACAGGTTTACAGATTCTGAATTTTATATGCTTTATAGTTCTGTTTTATGTGATACAGAGTTAATAGAATTACTTAGGAAAAAAGAACAAAAGTTAGTGCTTAGCCTTCATATAGAGTTTGAAAAATACAAGCCTTATTTTGATAAATTTGAAAATGATGTTGTTCATATCACGGATATGCACGAGGAAAGCATCAATAACAGGATAGAAGAATGCAGCATGATTGTAACGGATTATAGCAGCATTATTTTTGATGTTGTATATCTTAATAAACCAGTTGTTTTCTTTCAGTTTGACCAGAACTTATACAGTAGATACAGAAGCAGTTATGTTGACCTGGAAAAGGACTTACCTGGTGCAGTAACACATACTGTGGAGGAATTAAAGAAAGAATTGCTGATTCAAATTAGTAATAAATTTAAAACAAGCCAGGAGTACAAAGATAGGTCAAAGCATTATTTTGATTATCATGATTGCAATAATTCAGAAAGAATATATAAAGCTATAATGGAGTGCAGGGAGGAAATGGCTGATGAGTACCAATATTAGATTTATGGTATATAACGCATATGGAATAGGTGGAACAGTTAAGGTGATTTTCAATTTTGCAGACTATTTTCAAAAAACTGGAAAATATAATGTTGAAATCATTAGTATAAAACGCACAAAGGAAACACCTACCTTGTATTTAAATCCCAAGGTTAAAATTACAGTAATTCAGGATGCGAGACGTGGCGCAAAATTCGCAGAGCAGGATAGGGCATTGCTGGGCCTTCCAAGTGAATTAATTGACAAAGAAGAAGATTTATATGCAATGTTCAATGCCTATACAGATAAAAGATTGAAAGAAGTGCTTGGCAGTTTACATGATGGTGTACTGGTAACAACAATGCCATCGTTTAATGTATTGGCAACGACAATGGTGGATGACAGGGTATTGAAAATTGGTCAGGAGCATAAATCTTATGCAGACCATACAGAGGGAATACAGGAATTAATAAAAAAGCATTATGGAGACCTTGATGCCCTCACGATTCTTACAGAGAGAAATAAACATATCTATGAGAAAAAGATTAAAGGGGATTTGCCCTTATATGTATTAGGAAATGGAACGGAACGGCTAAATTTTAAAGCAAACTTAAAAAATCATATTATTGTAGCAGCTGGCAGATATGCGAATGAGAAAGGATATAATTTATTAATTGAAGCATTTGCAATAATTGCAGACCAATTTCCTGATTGGATAGTGAAAATATATGGAGAAGGAACACTTGCCAGAGATTATATAAGACTCATACATAAATATGGCTTGGAGGACAGAATTGTATTAGAACCTGGCAGTGACAAACTAGATGAAATGCTTTCGGAGGCTTCCATACATGTCTGCTCGTCTTATCGTGAAGGCTTTGGCATGGTGATTATTGAGGGTTTTGCAATGGGATTGCCATGTGTATCATTTGCGTGCGATGGACCGAGAGAAATTATTACAAACGGATATGATGGGCTTGTTGTCGCAAAAGAAAATGTTGAGGAGCTGGCAAATGCAATGGCGAAGGTTATGGCAGATGAGCAGCTGAGACAGGAGCTTGGTAATAACGCATACGAAACCGCAAAAAAGTATGACATACGAAAAATTGGTAATAATTTTGAAAAATTGGTTGAAAAAGAGTTGAAGTTAAAAGAAAAAAGATTAAAAGGGAAAAAAGCAGAAGAGAAAAACGAAAACAAAAAGGTCGATGAAAAACAGCTGCCTTCTCGGGAAAATATTCCATATGAGACATACAATGAGATGGTCTTATGTGCTTCAAATGGAAGAGTGGGATTAAAAACAATTTGGCTGATGTTTAAGGGATGGATTGCGTTTAAGGTATCTGGAAAAGAGCAAAGTTAATTCGCTTGACAGAAAAGAAGTCAACATGATGGGAAAATAATGTGTGAGTTTATGTAAAAGTATGGCAATTGTCTGAATTCTATCTTGATAAAGTCTGTGAATGTGCTAAAATGTGAGTGTAGTTTTGAGTATTCATTATATACAGGAGGAGAAAAATGAAAATCAAAAAAATGGTTGCGACACTGGGTGTTGCGGCAAGTCTTTTGCTGACAAGCTTTGGTGCATTGCCAGCAGTATCAGCTGAAGAGATTTCTGCAGGTACAGAAGCTCCAGCGACAGTGGGAACTTGTGAGGGCAAGTATGTCAATATTGCACTTGTTGTAGATACAACAGGTTCTATGTATTCTGACATACAGGTAGTCAAGAAAAACCTGACAGCATTCGTTCAGGAAATTGCTGCAAGTGGAGCTATCCCAAGAGTATCTCTTATCGAGTACAAGGATGTGCTTTCAGATGGCGAGGATTCCACAGTAGTACATACATCACCAGCTTACACAGTATGGTATGATGATGTATCACAGGTAGTAGAAGAGATTGACACACTTGAGGCATGGGGAGGCGGAGATGCTCCAGAGAGCGTGCTTGACGCACTTGGATATGTCTGCAATGATGAGACAATGACATTCAATGAGTCAGCTGCTAAGTTTGCAATCGTGCTTACAGACATTGGATATGATACAGTAAACAGATGGGGATATACAAGTCTTGAGGATTCAGCTAATGCTCTTAAGGCAAAGGGAATCCAGACAACAGTTGTAACTCACCTTTCAGATTCAGATTACTCATATGATTATGAGACAGGAGAATATCTCCGTGAGTCTGAGACACTGGCAGAATGTTATGCACCACTTACATCAATCACAAACGGAACACAGATTGATATGACAGATGATTTTGCAGCAGACCTTTCTGCATATGCAAAGGCAATCATCGCAGCAACAGCAGCAACAGAGGTTGATGAGTCTAAGGTCAATGTAAGTGGAATCACTCTTACAGGCGTAGAGACAGGTTCTGATGTAAGCAAGGGCGTTGGTGGAGTATACAAGATTCATGCTGATATTACACCAGATAATGCAACAAACAAGGCTATCATCTGGCAGTCAATGGATGAGAGCATTGCAGTTATCAACAAAGAGCTTACAACAGATACAGACTGCTATATCAATGCAAAGGCAGAGGGTGAGGCAACAATCGTTGCAAAGTCTGCTGATGGTGGATATACAGCTTACTTTAAGCTCAAGGTTACAGATGGAGAGGTTGATGAGTCTGGAGAGGCTATCTGCTCACTTGGAAAGGTAGCAGAGGTTGTAAAAGGCTCTGAGGCAACAAAGGTTTCTGTTATCAGCGATTCAAAGACAGGAACAAAGGTAGATGAGAAAGTCTTATCTGACATTTTTGAGGCACTTGACTCAACAGAAGGAAAGAAAGTAGAATTCAGCTTTGTAGATGGAACAGGAAAAGAGAGCTTCTCTTGGACATTTGACGCTTCTGACATTACAGATGCATCAAAGAGCATCTCTGACTTTGCTGTAGATCCAGCAGCTTCTGTACCAGAGGTTACATCTGCTCTTGATTCATTAGCAAAGGATTATGGTCTTGATTTAGCAAGCTCATACACAGAGATTCACTTTAACCATCATGGAGATTTACCTGGAAAGGCAACTGTAAAGGTTGATATTACAGGAACAAGTCTTGCTGGATTAGCAGATGGAACAAAGGTATACTTATACTACTATGATCCTGATACAAATGCTATCAAGGATGAGGTAGAGGCTACAGTAAGTGGTGGATATGCTATTTTCCCTATCACACACTGCTCAGACTATATCCTTGTAACAAAGGCTTTAAAGAAGGCTGAGACAACAGTAGCAAATGCAACACCAGCTACTGGAACAACAGATGCAGCAGCAACTGCTAAGACACCAGCTTCAGCAGCTACATCACCTAAGACAGGCGATACAACAAATGCAATGCCATTCGTACTTGTATTTGCATTTGGATGTGCAGCAATGGTTACAGCTGTTGTCAGAAGAAAAACTATCAGATAACAGTTTGCTTTAGATTGTATATTTAGATTGAGACGGCGCTTAGAGACTTTTGCTTTAAGCGCCGATTTTGCTGTCACGCACGCAGAGAAGCTGCAGGGGCAGGTTCGGTTGGAGGAGAAAAAAATGGCAAAAAATATTGAAAATCTCCTGCGATGGTGCTAAATTAGTTCGTGACCGAAAATTGTTATGCAGTGTATTAGTAGAAAGAAGGAAGAAAATTGAAGTATGTAAAACAATTTTTAATAATTTTAGCAATATCATTTGCAGGAGAATTATTAAAGTATTTACTGCCTATACCAGTGCCAGCAAGCATATATGGCATGGTTATCATGTTTGTCTGCTTAATGACTGGTGTCATAAAGCTTGAGCAGGTAAAGGAAACAGGCACTTTTTTGATAGAGATAATGCCAGTAATGTTTATCCCGGCAGGAGTAGGTCTTATGACCAGCTGGGGCATATTAAAGCCAGTTCTGCTTCCAGTATGCATAGTAACAGTTGTGGCAATAATAACTGTTATGGCGGCTACAGGACGTGTATCCCAGAGCATTATTACACGGGCTAATGCGAAAAATGCCAGAGAGGTGGAGTAGATGGTAGCTGAGTTTTTTGAAAATTCCCTGTTTTCAGGGGTTACACTGAGTCTGGTTGCCTACATGATAGGTGTATTGCTCAAGAAGAAATTCAAGTCAGGAATATTTAATCCGCTGTTGATTTCAATTATTATAACAATCATTGTGCTGGTGGCTGGAAATATAGATTATGATGTATATAATGAGGGCGCACAATACTTAAGCTGGCTGCTTACACCTGCAACAGTATGTCTGGCTATCCCTCTGTATGAGCAGTGGGAGCTTTTAAAGAAAAACTATAAGGCTGTACTGCTGGGACTTCTGGCAGGGGTATTGACCAGCCTGTGTACTGTACTGGTGCTGTCATATATATTAAAGCTCAGCCATGAGGACTATGTCACCTTGCTGCCAAAGTCAATCACAACCGCTATAGGCATGGGTGTATCTGAGGAACTGGGCGGATATGTGACTATAACAGTTGCAGTAATCGTTGTGACAGGCGTAATCGGCAATATGCTTGGAGAGCTAATCTGCAAGCTGTTTAAAATTCACGAGCCCATATCAAAGGGACTTGCCCTGGGCTGCTCTGCGCATGCCATCGGAACTGCAAAGGCACTTGAGATGGGCGAGGTTGAAGGTGCGATGAGTGGTCTGGCTATTGCTGTTTCGGGAATCCTTACAGTAGCACTTGCCCCGGTTTTTGCGAACTTTTTGTAAAAATTACAGGTAAAAAATACAATTCAATATGAATATAAAAAACTGTCTTATAGTGAGGAAACTCATTACAAGGCAGTTTTTTACAAAAAAATAAATGTAACACACTACTCATTGTGTTACATTCCTATCTTACACCATATATATCGTCCTAAGTGAAAAAAGCTTAACCCCTAAATTAAAATTTTTTTATTTATTATCATAAAGGAGAAAATATGAATACAGCGGAACCTATCAGGGAACAACAGGAATTAGAGAATTTTAAAAACTATTATATATGTAGAGAACCAAACATAAGAAATTACACTTTATTGTGCATGGGGCTTAACACTGCCCTTAGAATATCAGACATACTCATGCTTAAATGGAGGGACGTGTATGACTTTGAACAGGAGAAATTCAGATGTCATATACAGCTCAGTGAGCAAAAGACAGGAAAGGAATCCCGGATATACATGAATAAAAATGTAATAAATACCTTACAGAGGTATAAAAAAGCAGTACAAAGAGATGGGGAGATATTATATGAAAAGTATATTTTTGAGGGATATAATGGGACACAATTATCCAGAGTGCAGGCATGGCGCATTATAAGAAAAGCCGCAGAGGAGTGCAATCTGCAGGGGGTGATAAGTCCTCATTCTTTAAGGAAAACCTTTGGCTATCAGGCATGGCAGCAGGGTGTACAGCCTGTAATGCTTATGGAAATCTATAATCATTCATCTTTTACAATTACCAAACGATACCTTGGAATCCAGCAGGATGACAGGGATGAGGTTTTCAGAAATATTTGTCTATAAACTACAAAAATACAAATCTATAGTCTGAATGTAACACACTGAGTATTCTGTTACATTGCTCATTCAAGACTATTTTACCCACAAAATAAAGGAATATTCATAAACAAGGAGGTTAAAATGCTAAAACTCACACTACAGCCAGGGGAATACTTAGACATCGGAGAAAATATCCGAGTGGTATTTACTGGCGGCTCAGCAAGAAACGCTCATCTGATGATTGATGCACCGAGAGAGGTATCCATAGTCCGCAGCAATGCTGGTGGCAGAAAGCAGACCAAGGACTCTTATTA
>CAVKUD010000068.1:0-12705 GCA_963659315.1 Senegalimassilia sp.
GCCATGGATGCTGCCAGAACAGCCTTAAGGCTTGGTGCTGAGACACATATCGTATACCGCCGTGGTGAGGAAGAGCTTCCTGCTCGTAAGGAAGAAGTACATCATGCAAAGGAAGAGGGCATCATCTTTGATTTACTTCAGAACCCAACAGAGATTCTCGTGGATGAGAACGGATGGGTTAAGGGTATAAGACTTGTAAAGATGGAGCTTGGTGAGCCAGATGAGTCTGGACGTAGAAGTCCTGTAGAGATACCTGGTTCTGAGTATGAGGTAGAGTGTGACACAGTAATCATGTCACTTGGTACATCGCCAAACCCACTTATTTCTTCTACAACAGAGGGACTTGAGACTAATAGAAGAAAATGTATCGTAGCCCAGGAGGATACTGGTGCAACATCTAAAGAGGGTGTATATGCTGGTGGAGATGCTGTTACAGGAGCTGCCACAGTTATCCTTGCCATGGGTGCTGGTAAGGCTGCTGCAAAGGGAATTCACGAGTTCCTTTCAAAACAGTAAATTAAATTCGTTAATCAGGACATAATAACCTAAGACTTTGTGATAGGGGTGTGGTTGTTATGGCTGATAATGAGAAAACATATTACGAATATGGACTTTCCGATACAGAGGTAGAGGAAAGAATAGCTGCTCATGCAGATAATTGCAAGGTTGAATCGTCAACACAGAGTATTTCAGATATTGTGAAATCAAATGTGTTCACGTATTTCAACCTTGTTTTTGCTATACTGGCAATTCTTTTAGGTGTGGTCAGGGCGTGGAGTGATATGCTTTTTATCCCAGTGATAATAGCAAATACATGTATAGGAATAGTGCAGGAAATCCACTCAAAAAAGGTACTTGATAAGCTGTCTATTGTAAATGCTCCAAAAATTAAAACCCTTAGAAATGGAAAAATACAGGTGCTGTCATCAGAGGAGCTTGTCAGGGATGATATATGTATTTTTGAAGCTGGCAATCAGATACCTGCGGATGCTCTGGTGCTGGATGGAAATGCCTGCCTGAATGAAGCACTTATAACAGGGGAAGCGGATGAGGTGCCAAAGACAGCAGGAGATGAACTGCTGTCAGGCAGCTATCTGGTATCAGGCAGAGTCAGGGCGAAGCTTCAAAAGGTGGGGGAGGAAGCTTTTGCGTCGCAGCTTACCATAGAAGCTACCAGAACCCATAAGAGGGAGGAGTCTGAAATGATACGTTCCCTCAACAAGCTTATTATCATGATTGGAATTATCATAATACCTATAGGAATGGCGGTGTTTATCCAGTCCTTTGTCAATATGGGCAGAAGCCTGAAGGACAGTATAACCGGGATGGCTGCTGCGGTTATAGGAATGATACCAGAGGGGCTGTATCTGCTGTCAAGCATTGCCCTGGCGGTGAGTACTATAAGGCTTGCTGCTGATAAGGTGCTGGTACACGATATGAAGTGCATAGAGACACTGGCGAGGGTGGACGTTTTGTGCGTTGATAAGACTGGAACTATCACTGAGCCTGATATGGAGGTGTGCGGATATATTGTATATGATGGTGATGCAAACATTGTAGAACAAGAAGAAATTGCTTTGCTAAAAAATGGAACAGACAAGAATGGAATAGGGGAAAATAGTGCAGATAAAAGCAATATATCAAAAAGTTTATTAGGAAATTATATATCATGCATGCCAGACGACAATGCAACGATGAAAGCACTCAAAAAATTTGTTGGAAATTATAGTGATTCAATTGAGCAAGTGCCCATAAAAGAGAAAACAAATGAAATAAATGATATACAGCCCTTCTCCCCAGAAAAGAAATACTCAAAAGCCACAATAGCTGGCGAGACCTACTATCTGGGCGCACCAGACATAGTCATGGCAGAGGCATATCACAAAATAGAAAAAGATGTGACAGATTATACAGAACAGGGGTACAGAACTCTTGTATTTGCAAGGGAAAACAATATACCACTTTTGTTAATTGCCCTGTCAAACCCAATCAGAAAGGGAGCTAAGGAAATCTTTGATTATTTCAACCACAGTGGCGTGGCTGTAAAGGTGATATCCGGAGACAATCCTGAGATGGTCTCAAGGATTGCTGAGGCTGCTAACATAAAAGAGGCAGATAAATACATTGACGCTTCTTCTTTGCAGACGGATGAGGATTACCAAAAGGCTGCCAGCCAGTATACAGTATTTGGGAGGGTTAAGCCTGACCAGAAAAAACAGCTTGTGTGTACACTTAAAAGTGAGGGGCATACTGTTGCCATGACAGGAGATGGGGTAAATGATGTGCTTGCCCTAAAAGAAGCCGACTGCGGCATAGCCATGGCTTCTGGCAGTGATGCGGCATGCAATGTATCCCAGCTGGTGCTTATGGATTCTGATTTTTCAAAAATGAGAAATGTAATTGGCGAGGGGAGAAGAGTGGTAAACAATATTGAGAGGTCAGCATCGCTCTTTCTGGTTAAGAATATATTCTCCATGCTCTTAGCTGTATTTTGTGTGGTTTTTGTGGTGGAGTATCCCCTAAAGCCTATTCAGGTGTCTATCATAAGCATGTATACAATTGGAATCCCTGCCTTTATATTGGCACTTGAGCCAAATGACAGCCCTATAAGGGGAAATTTTCTCAAAAATATATTAAAGAAATCCTTGCCGATAGGCATAGGAGGTTTTCTTGCGGTCAGTGGGCTGCTTGTATTTGGCAGAATTGCCCCGATAGGTGCAGGCAGGCTTTCAAAGCTGTGTCTGATTCTGATATCCCTGATAGGCTTTGAAGCCCTGTACAGGGCTATGAGGACTGAGACAAAAATAAAGCAAGGCTATATCATTATGCTGATATGCCTTGCCGCAGGTCTGTATATAACCTTTATTTTATTTGAGAAGGCAGTCGGCTAAGCGGTCGTTGTCTTCTTTTTTCATGAAGCAGAAGCGTATAAACCTGTCCTCAAAGCCAGGGAAGGTAGAACAGTCTCTTATCATCATGTTTTCCCTGATTGCCCTGTCAAATAAGTCGTGGGACGAAACTGACTCATCAAGGATTTTAAGGAGCAGGAAGTTGGAATTTGAAGGATATACCTTGTATTTGCCGCTTGATTCAAAAAGCTCTGTGAGTCTTGTCCTTTCTTCTGTCATCAGCTTTCGGGTGGCTTTTATATATTCTTTATCCATAAACATGGTTTCGCCTGCCACAACGGCAAGTGAGTTTATCATCCATGGATTTTTATTTGAATTTATGTCGTTTAAGAGCCTGCTGTTTCCTGTCACAGCGTATCCCAGCCTGAGCCCTGGGGCGGCAAAAAATTTGGATGTACCACGGAGTACCATGAGATTGTCAAAATCCTGACAAAGTGGTATGGCGCTTACTTCATCTATGTTTTCTGCAAATTCCACATATGTCTCATCAATCATCATATAGGTGTTTGTCTCTTTGCAGTGGGACAGGAGGGCAGAAAGCTTGTCCCTTGATATGCAGCCGCCAGTTGGATTGTTTGGATTGCATATGATAATCAGGTCAATATCATCTGTGATTCTTGACTTAAAGTCTGCCACATCCAGTCCGAAGTTATCCTCTTCCTTAAGCATATAGTAGTCGATTTCGCTGCCCTCAAGCTTTAAATCCCTCTCATATTCGGAATAGGTAGGCCCTAAGAGCAGAGTTTTCTTTGGAGCTGTAATCTGGATAAAAAGAGATATTAATTCTGTACAGCCATTTCCCACCAGAATATCCTCTGCCCTGCAATTACAGTAGGCTGCAATGGACTGTCTGAGAGAGGTATATTCCCTGTCGGGGTAGCTTGTGATTACATCTATTTTATCTGCGAGAGTCTGCCTTAAAAGGGGTGAGACACCGAGAGGATTGACATTGGCAGCAAAGCTAATGATGTCCTCTTTTTTTATATGATATATTTTTTCAATTTTTTCCAAGTCACTTCCGTGAAAATGTTCTTTTTGTTCTAGCATTTTACAAGCCTTTCATATTGCAACAGTATAATAAATCGTTTATAATTTATTATATTCTATGTTTAAGAAAAATCAACAGAGAATGACATCGAGGTAGTAGTTGTGCGTAAGAGAATAGGGCAGATCGCCAGAGGAAAGTTTGAGTACACGAAACCACTTTTGAGCTTCTCTGAGGAGAAAATTGATATTCATGTCACAGAAGGCTTGGATTATGAGGGCAGCTTCACAATATCAAGCAGCAATAAAATCAAGATTCGTGGTGTGATTTATACCACAAATCCAAGGATGGAATGTCTGACTCCCCAGTTTGACGGCGAGGAAGTAAAGATTCGTTACCGCTTTAAGGGCAAGGGTCTGGAAGAAGGAGATCGTAAAGAAGGAGTATTTGTGATTGTATGCAACCAGTGTGAATACAGTCTTTCTTTTTGTGCAACAATATCCAAGCTCTATCCGGAATGCTCTACGGGTCTTATCAAAAACCTCTATGATTTTTCCTGCCTGGCAAAGGAAAACTGGGACGAGGCTTACCAGATTTTTTATCACAAAAATTTCTTAAACATTATAAACGACAAGGAAGTAAAGGAGGCTATGATTTATAAGGGAATCATAGCTGCAAAGCCATCAAAGCAGAATCTTGAAGAGTTTCTCATTGGCATACAGAAGAAAAATCCTGTTAATTTTTCCATAGAAAAGGATAAGGCATCATATACAGGTGTGACAGAATCGGTGTCTGACCAGCTCGAAATCAAAAAGAGCAGCTGGGGATATATAGAGCTTGCTGTCACAGCTGATGCAGAGTTTATCAGGCTGTCAAAGACAAAGGTGACAACTGATGATTTTATTGGAAGCATATACAATTATGAATATAAGATAGACGTAAATGCCATGCATGGGGGCAGAAATTATGGACGGATATATTTCAAGTCCCCATATGAAAGTTATACACTTGAGATTACTGCAAGCTGTGACGAAGAGCTTGAAGAGGTGATGGAATCTGCAAGAACCCAGATACAGGAATGTAAGGTCGGAATCATGGAGCTGTATCAGGCATACAGACTAAAAAGAATTGTCACAGGAGTATGGGCAAATGAGACCATTGACATATTAAACCACCTTCATGCCTTAGACCAGGATGAGCCTATGTATCTGCTTATGAAAGCCCAGGCTTTGATTATTAACAGGCAGAGGCAGGAGGCTGAGTGGATTCTTGATGATTTTAAGAGAGAGTGGATTGACAGAAAATCTCCTATATGGGGCTATTACCTCTACCTGCTCACACTTATGGAGAGGGAGCCAAGCTATGTAGATAAGATGACAAAGGAGATTCAGGTCATTTTCTATGAGAATCCTGATTCGATTTTGCTGTTCTGGGTATTATCCTTCCTTGAAGAGCAGTATTACAATAATAATGCCAGAAAATTAAAGGCAATAGAATACTGGGTGTTAAAGGGCTGCTCATCGCCATACCTCTACCTTGAGGCCTACTATCTGATATGGCAGGATCCATACCTGCTCACAAAGCTTGACACCTTTGAGCTGCGTGTCCTCAGATGGGCAATAAGACGCAAGGCAATGACAAAGGATATTGCAGACCAGATATTTCAGATTGTGGAGCTGGGAAAGGGCTTCAGCCCGGTGATATATCAGATACTCTGTGCTGCCTATGAGGCCAATCCGAAGCCAGAATACATAGGGCAGATTTGCAGCTACTTAATCAAGGGCAACAGGTGTAATCCAAAGTATCACTCATGGTTTGAAAAGGGCATTGAGCTTGAGCTGCGTATCACAGGACTCTATGAAGCCTTTATGCAGTCACTTGATGAGCGGGAGATAACTGATATACCAAGAATTATCCAGATGTATTTCCAGTACGATAATTCCTCCCTTTCATACAAAAAGATAGCAGTCCTGTACAACAATATAATCGCAGCCAAGAATACTGCTGCGGATGTCTACCAGAATTACAGGCGGGATATGGGCAAGTTTGCTATGGAGCAGGCAAGGCTTGGTCATATGGATGATAATTTAGCTGTTGTATATGATGATATGCTGGAGCTTGGTCTGATAAACGAGGATGTGGCTCATTCCCTGGCTGACATTATATTTACCAACAAGCTGGTGGTCTTTGACAAAAAAATGGTCAGGGCAATTATTTACCAGAGGCAGATGAAGGAGCCTCAGATTGTCCCTATATGCGGTCAGGTAGCATATTTTTCGCTCTTTTCAAGTGAGTATGTAATCCTGCTTGAGGATGAAAGAGGCCAGAGATACATAAGCAGCCTGTCATACAGACTGGAAAAGCTTATGAATTCGGATAAATATATTTCAAAGTGTATGGAGCTTGCACCAGATGAAATATCATATATTGTCAAAAGATTTGATTCCAAGAAAAATTATCTTACCTTTACAAAGGAGGATAAGAAGTATTTCAAGAGGCTTTTATTCGGCAGGGAAACCTCTGACGAGTACAAGGCAATGATGGTTCCTGAGATACTGAGATTCTGCCAGGGACAGGAGTATGATGAGTCAATCAAGGAATATATGCAGAAAACTGACTACAGTATGCTGTCACAGGATTCGAGAAAATATATGCTTGATATGCTTGTGTGGAACCATATGTATGAGCATGCCTATGAGCTTGTCACAGAGTATGGAATCGACCAGATAGGCTCCGCTTCAAAGGTAGCACTGGCATGTTTTCTTATTGAGCAGATAAATGGTGAAAAGGATGAGTTCATGCTTGAGCTGTGCAGGTATACCTTCCTGAACAATAAGTACAACGATGCCATACTAGGCTATCTGTGTGAATATTATGATGGACCTACAGATGAAATGGTAAGGTTATGGAAGGCTGCACGGTCATTTGATATCGATACATATGAGCTTGGTGAGAGAATCGTCAACCAGGTGATTTATACGGACGTGTTTGTGCCTGATGTGTATGAAATTTTTGCCGGCTATTACGATAAGGGTGGCAGGGAGCTTACGGTTCTGGCGTTTATATCCAGTGTGGCACACCGATATTTTGTCAAAGAGCAGGAAGTGCAGACCTATATACTTGAGATAATTGAGTCAAGATATATATATGAAAAGGAACTGAATGACGCATGTAAGCTTGCCCTGCTAAAATATATATCAGAGCTGAGCGAGAGGAGCGCAATCCAGTTTAAGATAGAGGATGAGCTTTTAGCTGAGTATACTCGCAGAAATATGAATTTTGGCTTTTATAAAAAGCTTGATAGAAGTCTTGTGATGAAATACCATTTATATGACAAGGTATTCCTTGAATACAGGACAGACCCTGCAAGCCATGTGGTGCTGCACTACAGCAGGGACGAGGACGGAGAAGACTACATTGCGGAGGATATGCCAGATGTGTACGATGGCATTTTCGTAAAGCAGTTTATCATGTTCTTTGGAGAGATGATACAGTACTATATCACAGAGGAGCAGGGTGGCAGAATCGAGGTTACAGAGAGTAACAGGCTGTCAAACAATGATGTCTACAACGAAAAGGATGACAGCAGGTACAATCTCCTAAACCAGATGCTTATATCATCTACCCTGCAGGATGAGACATCGCTCTACTATAATATGAAGCAGTATGAGGGCTTTGACGAAGTGACAAAGAAGGTATTTAAGCTATTGTAGCTTTTAGGACAGGTTGAAATGATGGAAAATAAGAGGAATTATTATCTTGGCGTTGATTTGAATGATAAATATGCCATGATCAGCTACTTTCAACTGAATATGAATGAACCTGAGACGGTCAGCACAATAGCAGGAGGCGAAAATTTCCAGATTCCTCTTATTCTTGCAAAAAGGAAAGAGATTGGCCAGTGGTATTATGGTGATGAAGCCAGAAAAATGGCTCAGAATACAGATATGATTTGTGTTGACAAGCTCTTGAGCAGGGCGGTGAACGGCGACAAGCTTGTAATTGACGAGGAGACCTATCCTGCGGAGGATTTGCTTGCCCTTTTCCTAAACAAAATTATAATGCTGCCCCATAAGCTGGGCAATGCCACTGAGTTTGACAAGCTGGTAATCACTGTCGACAGGCTGACCAAGGAAAACATGGAGATGTTCTGGAAAATCCTGCCTAAGCTTGGCTTAAAGTCAGAGCAGTTCATGGTTATCGACCACAAGGAAAGCTTTTATTATTTTGCATTGAGCCAGAAGGAAGACCTATGGCTGCATGATGTGTATCTGTTTGAGTTTGACAAGACTAACATCAGGTATCTGGCATTAAAGCGGAGCATGCGGACAAAGCCACAGGTTATCACTATAGAGGAAAGCCCTAAAAGGGCTATGAGCGGGGATTATGATATAGAGTTTTCAAAACTCATACAAAGAGCCTTTGAAAATAAAATAATATCCACAGTATATCTGGTGGGAGACGGTTTCGATGGAGGCTGGATGCAGTCAAGTCTTAATATCCTCTGCAAGGGAAGGAGAGCCTTTGTAGGCAAAAACTTATTTTCAAAGGGTGCCTGCTATGCAGCAAAGGCGAGGGACAATGAGGACAAGTGGAATTTCATCTATATGGGTGAAAATGAGCTTAAATTTAATCTGAGCCTTAAGGTTAAAAGCAAGGGAGCACTTTCTTTTTATAATATTATCAGTGCAGGAAAAAACTGGTTTGAGACAAAGGGACAGTGCGAGGTGATTTTATCTGATACCACAGAGATAGACTTCTGGAAGCAGCTGCCTAACAGCAGGGAGGCAAAGATTGAGACTCTTGAGCTTACAGACCTGCCGAGGAGACCGAACAGGACTACGAGGGTCAGAATCACGGCGACACCAGTTGCAGACGACAAGATTGATATAGAGATTATGGATATGGGCTTTGGAGAATTATTCAGAAGCACAGATAAGGTGTGGCATTATACCATGACAATGTAGGAGGCTTTGATGGGAGAATTATTATTATGTAATGAATCAATAGCAGCTATGCCTTATTATATTGACGAGGTGTCACTGAACATCTATTCACTGGAAGAGCTAAGCTACTACATAATGAATAACGTATATCTCATAGACAGGGATTTTATGAATGAAGAGCTGTGTACATGGATTTCAAGCGAGGTAAGGCTGCCTAAGCTGGCGGCAAGACTCAGGGAGATAATGCACGGAAATGGACTTTTGTCCGATTTCTGCTTTGAGATATTAAAGGAAGCTGGCTACTGCACCATGCAGGAAATCCAGCAGATTATATTTGCAATCAGGCAGATGGAGCAAAAGACAGATTTTGAGTGCAGCAAGATAAGAGCCGATAAGCTGATGGAGAACCAGAAATTCCTTGGCGCCATATATGAGTATAAGAGACTTTTGGACAGTGAGGATTCTAAGAAGGAGAATGCGGTTATAGTTGGAAATATATGGCATAATCTGGGAACTGCTTATGCCAGAATGTTTCTCTTTGAGGAAGCAGTGAAATGCTACAAGAAGGCATATTCACTGAATGAGAAAAGCGAGTCATTGAGGGAATGCCTTATGGCATACCGCTGTATGCATGATGAGGCAGGCTTTATGGCAACAGCAGCGGAGAACCATATAGATGATATGGGAATAGTTGAAATCAAAAATGAGCTTTCAATAGCCAGCAGAAATGAGGAAACTATCCGGTTTGAAGAAGAGCTTGAGGCTATAGCAATGCTTGTAGACCAGGATAAGGCTTTGTATAATAAGAAGATAGCTGAGCAGATTTTTAAATGGAAAGAAGATTATCGTAGAATATGCAGGGTGTAATAAAAAGGTTTTTTGCCAGATTTAAAAGAAATAAATACAAGGACATGGAAGAGCATCTGGAGCAGGAGCGAAGATATGAGAAGCTCTCAGGCTCCGTGCCAAAGACTTACCATGTGGTTGACATGTGTGAGCAGATGATTGATGCAGCAAGAGAGTTTGAGGATGCCAAAAACGAGTACAGCAGAGTCTGCTCATGCCTAAAGGACATAGAGGTTATAGAAAACCTTGGAGAAAAAGACAGAAGGCTGGTTGCAGAGCTTGCTGGAAATGTGGCAAAGCTCAATGAAGCCAGAAAGGAAATGCTTAATACTGAGCAGAAGATAAGCGATACCCAGTTTGCCCAGATGCAGGAATTTGAGGATGATATACCAAGATCTATTAAGCTTTTAGCCACAAACGAAAAGTATCTGAACACCATAAACAGGGATTTGAAAACCCTTGAGGGTGAGAAAACAGAGTGGGAGATAGCAAAGGACGAGTGCCAGAATGAGATGAAGCAGCTCAGACGACTGGCTATACTTCTTATAGTGGTATTTGCCATAGCTTCCCTGTTCTGCCTTATAGCATCAAGAACCTCAGGTATGGATACATCGCTTGTTATGGCAGTATCAGCCTTTGTATCAGCCCTGATTGGCGGATATATTTTCTTAAAGTATCAGGACTGCCAGAGAGAAATAAATAAGTGTGATGTGAATAGAAACTACGCAATCACGCTTGAAAACAGGGTCAAAATCAAGTATGTCAATATGAAAAATGCTGTGGACTATGCCTGTGAGAAGTACCATGTGAGAAACGCAGCGGAATTTGAAGAGACCTATGAGCTGTTTCAGGAGGCTGTTAAGGAGCGGGAAAAATTTAAAAGGACAAATGATGATTTGGAATTTTACAATGAAAAGCTTGTGGAGACCCTCCAGAAATTTAATCTGAATGATGAAAAAATGTGGGTGAATTATGCCAAGGCAATCATTAACAATGAGGAAATGGTTGAGCTGAAGCATGATCTGGTAACGAGAAAGCAAAAGCTGAGAAACCGTATGGAATACAATTTGAAGGTCATATCTGAGTTGAAAAGAAATATACTGATAAATAAGAGCCAGCTTGGAGATAAGGTTGAGCAGGTAAACACAGTATTAAAAAGGGTTTCGGAATTAAATATGTCTCTTGACTAATAAAAAGTCTGTCGCATTGACAGACTTTTTTGCATATCTTGGAATGAACAATTAAATAATGAGGTAGACAATGAATAAGCGTGATGATTGGAAGGTCGCAATGGCATATGTTCCATGGCAGACCTTCAAAGAACCATATGAGCCAGCCAGGGCTCTTGTTATCGGAACCATATTTCCAGAGCTTGATAAACCATTCACTGGAAAGAGGGAGGGCATGAATGAACGAATTAAATAATATGAGCAGAGACCAGCTCTTTATGTGGGTTAACCAGCTGAGCTTTTGTGCAGACGATATGAAACTTTATCTTGATACCCACCCAGATGATGCGGATGCCCTGGAATACTATAACCAGTGTATGGAGGTTCTTAAGATGGCGAGGAGCAGGTATGAGGAAAAGTATGGAGCTTTCTCCTTATGTGATGCATCCAGACTTTCTAAGTGGAACTGGAATAAGGGACCATATCCTTGGGATAATAGTGAAGGGGGAATGAGATAATGTGGAGTTATGAAAAGAGATTACAGTATCCGGTAAATATAAGCTGCCCTAACGCAGAGATTGCCAAAGTGATTATGTCCCAGTTTGGTGGACCTGATGGAGAGCTGGCAGCATCCATGAGGTATCTGTCACAGAGGTATTCTATGAGTAATAACAGGGTGGCAGGACTTTTGACTGATATAGGAACAGAAGAACTTGCCCATCTTGAGATGATTGGTACTATTATCAGACAGCTCACAAAGGGCATGAGCGCAGAGGAGCTTGACAAGGCAGGACTTGGTGCCTACTATATCGACCACACAGGCGCCCTCTGGCCACAGTCAGCAGGGGGTATACCATTTAATGCCTGTGAGTTCCAGTCAAAGGGTGACCCTATAACAGACCTTGTGGAGGATATGGCAGCAGAGCAGAAGGCAAGAACCACCTATGACAATATCCTGCGTCTGGTGAAGGACAATGAAGTGGCAGACCCAATCAGATTCCTGAGAGAGCGTGAGATAGTACACTTCCAGAGATTTGGAGAGGGGCTTAGGATGATACAGGATGATTTGAACAGTAAAAACTTCTACAGCTTTAATCCATCATTTGATTAATGCTTTTTGACATTGATAATTTAAAGGATTTGGAGTATAATTCCAAAGGATAACATTTATATAGAGGAGATATACTGATGAGTAAAATAAGAACCAGATTTGCACCTAGCCCAACGGGAAGAATGCATGTAGGTAATCTTCGTACAGCATTATATGCTTACCTGATTGCAAAGCATGAGGGTGGAGATTTCATTTTAAGAATAGAGGACACTGACCAGGAGAGATTTGTTGAGGGAGCTGTCGATATTATTAACAGAACACTTGAAAAGACAGGTCTTGTCCATGATGAGGGACCAGACAAGGACGGTGGCTGTGGCCCTTATGTACAGAGTGAGAGACAGGCTGCTGGAATCTACCTTGAGTACGCTAAAAAGCTCATAGACAAGGGAGAGGCATACTACTGCTTCTGCGACAAGGAGAGACTTGAGAGCTTAAAGACTACAGTAGCAGGCAAGGAGATTTCAATCTACGACAAGCACTGCCTGCATCTGTCAAAGGAGGAGGTTGAGGCAAACCTCGCTGCCGGCAAGCCATATGTAATCAGACAGAACAACCCGACAGAGGGTACTACAACCTTTGAGGATGAGATATATGGTGACATCACGGTGGATAATGCAGAGCTTGATGACATGATTCTTATCAAGTCTGATGGATTCCCAACCTACAATTTTGCCAATGTTGTAGATGATCATTTAATGGGAATCACACATGTTGTAAGAGGAAATGAGTATCTTTCATC
>CAVKUD010000069.1:0-12659 GCA_963659315.1 Senegalimassilia sp.
GTCCAGCTAATAAATGTCAATAGTTAAATGCTTAATTTTATAGATAGCTCCTAAGCATTTTTACCTTTCTTTACACGGGAGTGTTAGCTGCAGAAGCATTAGAAAGACTGATTTAAGTAATTTTGCGCCGATTCAGTTATAGCAAGTCCGCCACAGCTTGTCTCCTTAAGGCTGGCGGAAAGCTGGTTGCCGATTCGCCGCATACTGTCAACTAACAACTAAATATTTGTCAACTAATCAATAATCTCAATCCATCGCATCATTTACGGCACACCAACCACCCTCCATTCTCCGTGAAACATTCCATTAAACAAAATTTAATAAATAAATATTTAACCTTATTTCTACAATATTTTGATACCAACTATTCCGACATCTACAACATTTTGATTGTTAAACAATTATGTTTCACGTGAAACATTTTTGCCAGTAGCATTAAATTTTGAAGAGTGATATAATATTTAAGCACTAATTTTATAAATAACTATCTAGTTTAAATTACTGAAAGGACATATAATGGGAAGAATAATAGCAATAGCAAATCAGAAGGGTGGAGTCGGAAAGACTACCACATCAATAAATTTATCATCATGTCTTGCTGAAAAAGGAAAGAAAGTATTAGCAATAGACCTTGACCCACAGGGAAATATGACAAGTGGACTTGGTGTAGAAAAGGATAGCGTAGAAAACACAGTGTATGAACTTATCCTTGGAGAATGTACAATCAAGGAGTCAATTTCAAAAACTGTAGTAGATAACCTGACAATTATTCCATCAAATGTGAATCTTGCCGGAGCAGAAATCGAACTGCTTGGAATAAATGATAAGGAATATATTTTGAGAACAGCAGTTGATTATATCAGAGACGACTATGATTTTATTATAATTGACTGTCCACCATCACTTAATATGCTGACAGTCAACGCCATGACAACAGCAGACACAGTGCTGGTTCCAATCCAGTGTGAGTACTATGCCTTGGAAGGATTGAGCCAGCTGATACATACAATCAACCTTGTACAGGAAAGACTTAATCCAAAGCTTCAGATTGAGGGAGTTGTCTTTACAATGTATGACGTGAGAACAAACCTCTCTAATCAGGTAGTAGATACAGTAAAGGAAAATCTCGATACAAAGATTTACAATACAATGATTCCTAGAAATATAAGACTGGCTGAAGCACCATCATATGGAATACCAATCAATATGTACGACAGCAAGTCAGCAGGAGCAGAGAGCTACCGCAATCTGGCAAAAGAAATAATAGATAGAAAGGAATTATAAAATGGCAGCCAAAAAAGGATTAGGTAAGGGACTTGATTCTCTTATTTCAGATAAAGTAAACAAACCAGCCGCAGTAACAGCAGAGAAACCAAAGAGTGAGCATGCTGCGGATGCAATAATAATGGATATTAATAAGGTTGAGCCAAACAGGGAGCAGCCAAGAAAGAAATTTGACGAGGACGCATTGCTTGAGCTGTCTGAGTCAATAAAGCAGTTTGGAGTATTGCAGCCATTGCTTGTAACAGAGCGCAAGGATTATTACGAGATAATTGCAGGAGAGAGAAGATGGCGTGCTGCAAAGATGGCTGGACTCAAGGAAGTTCCTGTAATAATCAAAAAATTAACAGAGCAGGAGATTATGGAGATTTCTCTTATTGAGAATATCCAGAGGGAAAACTTAAATCCAATCGAAGAAGCCCTGGCTTACAAGAAGCTGATTAATGAATTTAATCTCAAGCAGGATGAAGTGGCAGAGCGGGTATCAAAGAGCAGAACAGCAGTTACTAATGCTATGCGTCTCTTAAAGCTCAACGATAAAGTACAGCAGATGGTAATTGACGAGATGCTCACAACCGGACATGCCAGAGCCTTGCTTGCAATCGAAGATGAGGATATGCAGCACACAGTTGCCCAGCAGATATTTGACGAGAAGCTCTCGGTCCGTGATACAGAGAAGCTTGTAAAGAGCATTCAGAATGGCAAGAAAAATACAAAAGAGAAAGAAGTATTAGACCCAAAATTAAAAGTAATCTATGATGACCTGGCTGAGCAGATGAAAAAGATACTTGGTACCAAAGTACTAATTAATGCAAAGGATGAAAAGTCAGGAAAAATAGAGATAGAGTACTATTCTCAGGATGAATTGGATAGAATAATCGATTTAATTAGAACTATTCAATAAAAATAGGAATATAAGACTATTTAAAAATTTAGCAAAATAACCGACAATATATATAGGAGCAAAAAATGATTTCACAGTTATTAGGATTTGATTCGGATTATATTATTATTGGATTAGCAGCATTAGTTTTAATCATGTTCATAATCATGATAATTAATATGGTTCAAATCGGCAAATTGAAAAAGAGATACAAAGTTTTCATGAGTGGCAAAAATGCTAAATCACTTGAGGACACATTAATCAAGAGATTAAACGAAGTCGACAAGCTGATTGAGGCAAACGCAGCTAATGAAAAGAACATCGAAAAAATATTTAGTAATATGAAATCAACTTTCCAGAAATTTGGATTGGTAAAATATAACGCATTTCACGAGATGGGCGGAAAACTCAGTTTTTCCCTGGCATTATTAAATGAGACAGATGATGGTTTCATAATGAATGCAGTACATAGCCGTGAGGGCTGTTATATATATATCAAGGAAATAGTTGATGGTAATTCCATTATTGTTTTGGCAGATGAAGAGCAGGAAGCATTGAATATGGCAAAGGAAGCCAAATAACCTGCAAGATAATCTAATGGGGTAGTAGCTTATGAGGATAAGGGCAGTCAGCAAATTAAGTGGTGGCGAGATACTGGCAGAGTCAATCTTGACGAAAGAGAAAGAAATATTGATTCCAAAAGGGACTGAGTTAAAGTCGGAGTACATTCCACTGATACAGTCTCTTGAAATCGAATCATTGATGTTAGAAGATCCATATGAGGATTACGAGAAGCCACATTTTATCATTCAGGAGGACAGTATAAAAAAATATACTGAGAGTGTGCGCAAGCTGATGGAGGGACACATATATCACGAAAATGATAAGTCTCTCAAAATCTTTGAAATAATAGCAAACGATATAGTAAAAGAGATAAACAATTCGTCAGCAGAAGCAATCCTGGATATGAAGGAGAGAAGCTCTAACCTATATGAGCACACCGTAATGGTGACTTTGCTGTCAGTCCTGGTCGGAAAAAAGCTAAAGCTCGATGAACAGAGATTGTATAATCTGGCATTAGGCTGCCTATTGCATGATATAGGCTTAAGGTATGTCACAATACCATATGAGAACAGAGATTTGACTGCTGTTGAACCGGCAGAAATGTTTGAATACAAAAAACACACAATACTTGGATATTCAGCACTTCAGGAGGAAGCATGGATACCTCAGATATCAAGAAAAATGATATTGTCCCACCATGAAAATCTGGAGGGGACAGGTTTTCCAATGAAGCAGAAGTACAAAGAGATAGAGTGCAGAATAATCCAGGCTTGTGATGCATTCGACTGTTGCATTTCCGGAATGGAATGTAAGAGGATGTCTGTGCAGGAAGCACTTGATATAATAATTGAAAATGCAGGAAAGAAATATGACAAGGCAGTGGTAGATAACCTTGTATCTACTGTAGCAAAATATCCTGTGGGAACTACAGTAAAGACAAGTGTAGAAGAGCGTGGCGTGGTCATATCACAGACAGTGGACCCGGAAAATCCAATTATAATGATTTTAAACACAGACGAATGCAGCGAAAGAAATCTTATGCTTGAGGAGAATATTTCGATTCTCGGAGTAGTATAAAAGTAGTAATAGTTGTTTGGAGGAAAGAAAGTGCATAAATTTCTTAGAGCTATTGGTTTTTCAGATATAACAAAAAAGGATTTAGACATATTAATCGAAGAGATAAAGGAAAGACCAGAGCTGATGAAGGTAACAACCGATTCAGAGGGAAATGAATTTGGCGAGTTTTCAAGAGAGTTTGCTCCAAACATGGGTATAATTGTAAGAGGAAACTACTTAGAGGATGATAGCTTTGAGGTTGAATATTATACACCGTATTTTTTAGGCTCACAGGTTACAACCCAGGAGCCTGTTGATATTGAAAAGCATTCAGAAAAGGAAGCCTACGCAGGAGTATGTGATGACCCGAGAATCGGAGTCACACTGATTTTTTATCTGCAAAATGTAGCAGATTACCTGTCAGAGCGTAAAGCCCATGGCTCAAATATAAATGGTGGAGCCTTGCTTGCAGGCTTGTCAGTGGATGGCAAGATACTTCTCCCAGAAGTAAAAAAAGCAGTAAAAGCAGGCAAGCCTAACCAGAAGGACAGAAGCCAGCTCATATCAGAAGCCAGGGATGGAGACGAGGAAGCCATAGAAAGCCTGACTCTTGAGGATATGGATACATATTCCATGCTGTCAAAGCGTGTGATGAATGAGGATATACTGACTATAGTTAGTTCATACTTCATGCCTTATGGAATAGAGAGCGACCAGTATAGCGTGCTGGCAGAGATAGTGGATTTGCTTGAGATAGAAAATTCACTGACAAGCGATACAATATACTGCATGAAATTGAAATGCAATGACATGACATTTGATGTCTGTATCAACAAAAAAGATTTAATGGGCGAGCCTGAAATCGGCAGACGTTTTAAGGGAAATATATGGATGCAGGGAACAGTATGCTTATAAGGGCATTGACTCTGGTGTTGTAATGAGATATAATTAATACTTGTCACAACATAATACGTTCTCTTAGTTAAATGGATATAACAAGCGCCTCCTAAGCGCTAGTTGTGGGTTCGATTCCCGCAGGGAACATTGAATAGGCAGCAATGATAGATGAAATCATTGCTGTTTTTATATGAGTCATATAGTGAATTTATAAGAAGGACAGCCTTAAAGGAAGCTAGAAAGATAATTAAGGAAATAACAGGGAAAAGGAAGATTCTGATAATGAATAGAAGTCTTGTCGAAAGAATGAAAAAGGAAGGTTATAAGCTTGTAAGCATTGATTTGTTTTCTGGTCCGGGTGGGTTGTGTACAGGTTTTAAATGGGCAGGAATTTTACCTTTGATTGCGGTTGAATGGACAGACACTACAGTTGAAACATATTCAGTCAGCCACAATGCAGAAGTTATGCATCTAGCTGATTATAAGAGTGAAGAAGGAAATATAAATGAAGATTATTTTCAGAGTTTTATGCATGAAAGTATTCAATCATTAGTAATTCACGGAGATATAAATCTGGTTGATAATAATATGATTAAAAGATTATTGATGGCGAGATATGGAATTGATTCTGAAAATGAAACTGTAGATATAGTGTCAGGCGGGGCTCCATGTGAGAGTTTCAGTATGGCAGGAAAAAGAACGGTTGGTGATGAACGAGACGATTTGTTTAGCAATATTGTCAGAATATCAAGAACCGTTAACACGAAATCAATTTTGTTTGAGAATGTCAAAGGTATGTTCTCAAAGCCTGATAAAAAGGGCAAAAAAGGTGCCATATTTAATTATATATGTGATACTTTTGAATCAAAAGATTTTTATCCAGGTTATAGACTTGCTTCCCGTAAACAGGAAGATATATTGTTAAAAGCGTGCGATTATGGAGTACCACAGTCAAGAGAGAGATTATTTTTAATTGGTATTAGAAGAGATTTAGATGGTATAGAGTTTTCGTATCCAAAGAAAACGCATGGTCCTGGGTGCAAATATCCTTTCGTGACAGTAGAAGATGCTATATCTGATTTACCTAAAGTGGGTATGGGGGAAGGAACAGATTTTAGTATATATAAACCATTGAAGAAATATAAATCAATTAATCAGGAGATATTTGTAAATATTGTGAGAGGAAACTATGACGCAGATGGAATTCATTCAGTAGCACCACAATATTTGATTGATAAGGGATTATATTCTGATAAGGGTATAAGTTCTCATAAAGGACCAGGGCATATTAAGAGAAAGCAGGAATTATTGGCACTTATACCTGAAAGAAGCAGCATGAGGGCAACTTATGAGAATTTGGAAAAAAATGGAGAGCTGGAAAAATATAGGCATTTGTTTCCAAATACAATTTATGGAAGTAGAAATCGTCGCCTGATTTGGGATGAGCCTAGTTTTACAGTTACGTCCCATTGCCTTGATGAAATACTCCACCCTACATTAAATAGAGCAATTACTCCAAGAGAGGCAGCCAGATTGCAGAGTTTTCCTGATTGGTATCAATTTGCAGGTCCATATGTTCAATTTCATGGTGCAAAAGAGCAGGATAAATATGAGCAGATAGGGGATGCAATTCCACCATTACTTGCACATGCATTAGGAAAACAATTAGTAGAATGTATACCTAGTCATATATAATAAAAAGGAGACCAATGCTAAAATAAAAGGTCTCCTTTTTTCTGGATTAGAGGTTTATAGGGCATTTTAACTGGATATTTGTGCCTCGCCTGCCTTGATAAGTCCAACTAAAAGGGGTATTAAAAGTACGATAACTATTTTGTAAGAGTTTACAGCAATAATCATCAATTGTATGTATGGTAATATCTTCGACATTATTATCATACACAAGAATATAACGAGCCCATTGAGTATCAGGGGTACCATCTCCACCTATTCCACCTAAAGCCCATTGACATAATTTCATAAGGTGGGGCTGCAGTTCAGTTTGGAGAATTTGAATGTCTTGTTCAGTCATATCAGATTTATTGCCACAACGTTGAAATTCATTAAGAGTACGCCTTAATTCGGAGTTATTTATATCAAGAACATCTGCAAACTTATCAGCAGAGTACTGATGTACACTAACATTTTTATTACTGCTACGTTTACAACTGATTGTAAAATATTCGGTGGTGTTATCAGTATAGGTTATTTTTGTTAATACATCTGTTTTAGCTGGTCCACCTGATGGTAATAATCCGATTTCTTTTTTATCAGAAGTTGAGTATATATTTTTAACTTTAGTTCTATCAATATTAAAGGCAGTTACAATTTTTTCAAAAAGATGGTAATGAAGTCCTTCAAGCATAGGGTCTTGTGTAACCCACTTATCAAGATTACAAGGATTTGATAAAGTTGCGGAAACACGTTTTTCAAAATTATTACCTTTACGTTCTCTTTGTTGATTTGGAGTTAATGAACTTAAAGCATATTGTTCAATACGATTGAAGAAGCTGTCCTGGGACAGAAGAGCATCAATTGTGGCAAATTCGCCATTAGCCTGAATTTTGCTATCTCTTATCTCAAAATCGTGTTTATCCTTAGCTGATAAACTATCAGGATAAACGAGATATGCAGCCTTAACATTATGATTTAACTGCTTAATATTTAATGCATCCCAATATTGACCTTTTATACGGTCACCTCGAAATGAAGTTGTAGTATATACAATCCACTCTGTACCATCATCAAAATAAATTATGTATGGGGCTTTAAATTGATTAGAATCTGAATATCCAGGCATTCCGATTGAGTAATTATCTTTGAAATCTTTGATATAATCAATAGACTTACATAATTCAAAAAGATAGGATAATACACGTTGTAAAGAGTTGCCCCTTTTAATTCTGTCAGAATTAGATGAAGACATTGTAGTTCACACTCCTTTTTCCTATAATAGATAAGAAATATTTTAAATTTATAATATGAAAGCGTCGACAATAAGTCAACATAATGATGTAAAGAAGTGTGAAAACTTGACTCTACAATAGTTGTAAAGTTTATGATGTCCCTATAATCAAAATCACAACAAAAGAAGAACCAGAAATAAAGGAAAGCGGGAAATCAAAATGGAAAAGAACCTTACAAACGGCAGTGTGTTTAAAAATGTAATATTATTTTCACTCCCCTATCTCTTGTCATATTTTTTGCAGACCCTGTATGGCATGGCTGATTTATTTATCATAGGACAATTTGAGGGTGTGGCAAGCACAACAGCTGTATCTATAGGTTCGCAGGTCATGCACATGCTGACCGTTATGATTGTGGGACTTGCTATGGGAACGACTGTCAGCATAGCCCAGGCAGTTGGAGCTGGCAGACATAAGGAAGCGGCAGAAAGCACAGGAAATACAGTGACACTGTTTATGATAATTGCGGCTGTATTGATGGTAATACTTTTGACCCTTGTGCATCCTATTGTGAATGTGATGTCTACGCCCACAGAAGCAGTAGAGGGAACAGTTACATATCTCAGGATTTGTTTTATAGGGATTCCTTTTATTACAGCCTATAATATTATCAGCTCTATTTTCCGTGGCATGGGAGATAGTAAAAGTCCTATGTATTTTATTGCGGTTGCCTGTTTTGCAAATATTGTTCTGGATTATGTCTTTATAGGTGCCTTAAAATTAGGATCGGCTGGCGCAGCGCTTGGAACGACAGTATCACAGGCAGTCAGCGTTATCATATCACTGATAGTTATTATAAGAAAAAGAAGCATTGAGCTTGGAAAAAGGAATTTTATTCCTCAAAAAGCAGTAATGGGGAAAATCTTATCCATAGGTATACCGATTGCTTTTCAGGATGGATTAATCCAGATAGCGTTTATTATTATCACCATAATTGCAAACCGTCGTGGATTAAATGACGCCGCAGCGGTTGGAATTGTGGAAAAAATCATCAGCTTCCTGTTTTTGATTCCATCGTCTATGCTGTCAACAGTATCTGCCCTTGGTGCCCAGAATATAGGGGCAAAAAAGCCAGAGCGTGCAAAACAGACCCTGCGGTATGCGGTGATTATAGCAGTAAGCTTTGGCATAATAGTTTCTATATTGATGCAATTTGAGGCAGAGAGTGTGGTAGCCTTGTTCACAGACAGCCACAGTGCAGCTGGTGCTGATGTAGTACGTCTGGGAGGCCAGTATCTGAGAGGCTATATATGGGATTGTGTTTTTGCAGGCATCCATTTTAGCTTTAGCGGTTATTTCTGCGCCTGCGGAAAATCAGGCTTGTCATTTATGCACAATATCATTGCAATCTGCTTGGTTCGTGTACCGGGAGTATACCTGACTTCACTCATGTTTCCTGACACACTGTTTCCGATGGGACTGGCTACAGCTGCAGGCTCCTTATTGTCAGTTTGTATCTGCATTATTGCTTTTGTTATAATAGAGAGAAAAGCTGCAAAGAGGGGAAAATAAATGGATAAAAAAAATTTATTCAGTATTGGTGAGGTGGCAAAAATGTTTCATCTAAGCACCAGTACACTGCGGCATTATGAAAATATCGGATTATTAACACCAGCATATATTTCTTCCGAATCGGGATATCGGTATTACAGTACTGAGCAATTTGAGATTTTGAATATGGTTCGTTATCTAAGAACACTTGATATGCCTCTCAGCGAAATAGAAAATTTCCTGAAAAACAGGGAAATAGAGAGCATGGAGAAAAAGCTGCGCCAGCAAAAAGAAATAGTTATTAAAAAGCAGGAGGAGCTGAAGCGGATTGAACAAAAAATAGAACACCAGCTAAATCGGCTAAAAGATGCTCAAAGCGTGGAATTAGATAAAATAAGCCTAATCAAAATGCCAGAATTAAGGATTGTGTGGATGGACAATCCTTTGAAAATTGAAGGATTTCTGGATATGGAGATACCTATCAGAAAAATGGATAAATCAGATGTGGAAGCGGTTGTATTTCTGGGTAAGGTAGGAGTTGGCATTTCAGAGGAACACCTGCGGATAGGGCAGGTAGAAGAGTATGATGGAGCATTTCTCGTACTTGATAAGGAAGATATATATTCGGGAAAAACCTCAATTCTGCCAGAGACCCTGTGTGTACGAATGAGATTCCGTGGAAGTCATCCAGAGGCAGGCAAACAATACAAAAAACTTCTTGATTATATTGAAAAAGAAAAATTGCAGATTACAGGATTTTCCCGTGAAATGACATTGATTGATAATGGTGTGACAAATGACAGGGAAAAGTTTGTGACGGAAATATGTATCCCAGTCAGAGTAAATCAAACAAGTAATTCCTAAAGACAAATGTAGGGTAGAATTGTGGCAGTAGAAAGCATCTGGTCAGACTTGACTATATGAGATATAATGAGCGTAAGCAATGAGACGTGCCAAAACTGATAAAGATGGATGCGATGTGCTTGCACAAGAGCAGTCATCTTTACCAGTTTTGATAGGGCGAATGCCCGTACAGCCCAGGAAACTTCGTTTCCTGGGCTGAGCACGTCGAAATGAAATTTCCTAGGTTGCATACGTCGAAATGAAGTTCCCTGGGCTGAGCACGTCGGAAAAGAAGAAAAAGTAAGTAAGGAGTAAAACGATATGTTAGTATTCATAATCTTAGTAATAGGTCTTGTAGTATATTGTACTGGCAGAACTATTGAAAAAAGAAGAAAAAGGCGGGAAAGTGACAAGCGTCTCAACGAAGCCAGAAGAAGAGAAGAAGAAGCAGCGGAAAAAAGAAAAGAGGAATATCGCAAGCTTCTCATTCGCAGACGCAAAAGCTATTTAGAGGATGTAATCGAGAAAAACGAAAGACACCTGAGAATGTATGGTGTAAAATGGGAAGAAGAACAATCAGCAATGGCAAGATATGACAGAGAGCATAAAAAGGAATGGGCTGAGGCAGGTTTAAAGATACCAGATACAAAAGACCCATATGATGTGCCACGTGTTATTGTAAAATAGAATCAGGTGTTTTGCAGGTCGTAGGTAAGCGGCCTGCTGTTTTTTATCACAAATTAGTGTACAATTAGGAAAAAAAGGAAATGGAACACATGGAAGCTCTGACAAAAGGCGAAAAAACAAAATACAGGCTGGCACACGCCATGAAGGAATGTATGGAAACAAGCCCTGTTGAAAATATCACAGTGAAGCAGCTTACAGAGAAATGCCAGATTACCAGACAGACATTTTATCGGAATTTTCTGGACAAGTATGATTTGATTAACTGGTATTTTGACAAGCTGCTTTTGAAATCCTTTGAGCATATGGGACGTGGAAGCACGGTCTATGATGCACTGACCAGAAAATTTACTTATATCAGGGAAGAACAGACCTTTTTCAGGGAAGCCTTCCGCTATGATGAGCAGAATTCTCTCCGCCAGCATGATTTTGAGCTGATTCTTGAATTTTACGAGAATATGATTCGTGAGAAAACAGGAAAGCTCCCAGAGGAAAATATACACTGGCTGCTTGAGATGTACTGCCAGAGTTCGATTTACATGACTATCAAGTGGGTGATGGGAGGACTGGACTGCACGCCAGAGGAACTTGCGGCTATACTGGTGGATGCCATGCCAGAGAAATTAGTTGATATTTTCATGGAGCTTGGAATATTAAAATAGGAAACTGTATAGGCATTTTTACTGAATAAAAGTGTGTAGATTTGGAATAAATCACGAAACTGGGGCAAAAAGTTACACTTGGCTGATTCTGTAACTTTTCTTTTTTACAGGTTATTGTTAATTTATTAACAAATAGAGAAGGAATAGTACAGAAAGGAAGTAAAACTATGGCAAACAGAATTAACTTAAACGGTACATCTTATCACGGAGCAGGTGCGATTAATGAAATCGCAAACGAGGCAAAGGCGCATGGATTCAAGAAGGCATTTGTATGCTCTGACCCTGATTTGATTAAGTTTAATGTGACAAGCAAGGTGACAGATATACTTGAAAAAGAGAATCTGGCATATGAGATTTATTCTGATATCAAGGCAAATCCTACTATTCAGAACGTACAGCATGGAGTAGAGGCATTCAAGAAATCAGAGGCTGATTATATCGTTGCAATCGGTGGTGGTTCTTCTATGGACACAGCAAAGGCAATCGGTATCATCATTGCAAACCCAGAGTTTGAGGATGTGAGAAGTCTTGAGGGCACAGCTCCTACCAAGAATCCTTGTGTTCCAATCATTGCAGTTCCAACCACAGCAGGAACAGCAGCAGAGGTTACAATCAACTACGTTATCACAGATATAGAGAAAAAGCGTAAATTCGTATGTGTTGACCCACATGATATGCCAATTATAGCAATCGTGGATCCTGACATGATGTCATCTATGCCAAAGGGACTCACAGCTTCTACAGGTATGGACGCCCTGACTCATGCAATCGAGGGCTACACCACAAAGGCAGCATGGGAAATGACAGACATGTTCCACCTGAAAGCAATAGAATTAATCTCAAAATCTCTTCGTGGAGCTGTTGATAACACAAAAGAGGGACGTGAGGGCATGGCTCTCGGCGAGTACATTGCCGGTATGGGATTCTCAAATGTAGGTCTTGGAATCGCTCACTCAATGGCACATACACTTGGTGCTGTCTATGACACTCCACACGGTGTAGCCTGTGCTATGATGCTTCCAATTGTTATGGAGTACAATCAGGATTGTACAGGAGAGAAGTATCGTGAGATTGCCCGTGCTATGGGTGTTAAGGATGTGGATTCTATGTCTCAGGATGAGTACAGAAAGGCAGCAATCGACGCTGTCAGAAAGCTTTCTGTCGATGTTGGAATCCCAACAAAGCTTGAAGCTATCAAGGAAGAGGATTTACAGTTCTTGGCAGAGTCTGCACACGCAGACGCATGCGCACCTGGTAATCCAAAGGATGCAAGCGTAGAAGACTTAAAGGCTTTGTTTAGAAAGATTATGTAATTAATAGCAAATAGCATAA